>NZ_JBFBEZ010000013.1:0-182994 GCF_040701725.1 Streptomyces sp. NPDC093109 | reverse complement strand
GGATTCCGTGTTCATGTGAACCACGGTGCTAACTCAAGCATGGTTGAGGTCAAGAGGTGATCGACCACTGACCCCTTGGAATCGATCATCTAGCCTGGAGCGTCCAGACCAGCGAGCAAGTGAGGGGCGACAGCATCCCGTGCGCATCGCCAGATTCTCCATCGACGGCAATGTCGCCTTCGGCGCGGTCGAGGGCGAAGGCAGCGGCGACTCCGCCGGCCTCGTCCTCGACATCATCAAGGGCATTCCGTACGCCGACTTCGAGCTCTCCGGGACCAAGGTCCCGCTGAGCAAGGTGCGGCTCCTGCCGCCCGTACTGCCCAACAAGGTCGTCGGGTACGCCCGCAACTACCGGGACCACGCGGCCGAGCTGGGCAACGAGGTCCCGCCCGTACCGTTCGCCTTCCTCAAGCCGACCACCTCGGTGATCGGCTCCGGCGACGCGATCGAGTACCCGGCCTTCTCGAACGACGTCAGTTACGAGGCGGAACTCGCCGTCGTCATCGGCCGGATGTGCCGCGAGGTGCCGCGCGAGCGCGTGAAGGACGTCATCTTCGGCTACACCTGCGCCAACGACGTCACCGCGCGCGACACCCAGAAGACCGAGAAGCAGTGGGCCCGCGCCAAGGGCTTCGACACCTCGTGCCCGCTCGGCCCCTGGGTGGAGACCGAGCTGGACCCGTCCGACCTGACGATCCAGTGCACGGTCAACGGCGAACAGCGGCAGCTCGGCCGTACGAGCGAGATGATCACGTCCATCGAGGACCTGATCGTCAACATCACCGAGGCCATGACGCTCCTCCCGGGTGACGTCATCCTCACGGGCACCCCCGCGGGGGTCGGCCCCCTCAACGTCGGCGACGAGATCGCCGTCACCATCGAAGGCATCGGCACTCTCACCAACAGGGTGATCAAGCGTGGCTAGCGCACACAACGGCACGGACCCCGGCGTCCGGGTACGTTTCTGTCCCTCCCCGACCGGCAACCCCCATGTGGGACTGGTCCGCACCGCCCTCTTCAACTGGGCGTTCGCCCGCCACCACGGCGGCACCCTGGTCTTCCGCATCGAGGACACCGACGCGGCCCGCGACTCCGAGGAGTCGTACGGCCAGCTGCTCGACTCGATGCGCTGGCTGGGGCTCGACTGGGACGAGGGCCCCGAGATCGGCGGCCCGCACGCGCCGTACCGCCAGTCGCAGCGGATGGACCTCTACCGCGACACCGCCGAGAAGCTGCTCGCGGTGGGCCACGCGTACCACTGCTACTGCACCACCGAGGAGCTGGACGCCCGCCGCGACGCCGCGCGCGCGGCCGGGCGCCCCTCCGGGTACGACGGGCACTGCCGCGACCTGAGCGACGAGCGGAAGGCCGCGTACGAGGCGGAGGGCCGCACCTCCATCGTGCGCTTCCGGATGCCCGACGAGCCGATCACCTTCACGGACCTGGTCCGCGGTGAGCTGACGTTCACCCCGGAGAACGTTCCTGACTACGGCATCGTCCGCGCCAACGGCGCCCCGCTCTACACGCTCGTCAACCCCGTCGACGACGCGCTGATGGAGATCACCCACGTCCTGCGCGGCGAGGACCTCCTCTCCTCGACCCCGCGGCAGGTCGCGCTCTACAAGGCGCTGATCGAGCTGGGCATCGCCAAGGACATCCCGGCGTTCGGGCACCTTCCGTACGTCATGGGCGAGGGCAACAAGAAGCTCTCCAAGCGCGATCCGCAGGCGTCGCTCAACCTCTACCGCGAGCGCGGGTTCCTGCCCGAGGGGCTGCTCAACTACCTCTCCCTGCTGGGCTGGTCGCTCGCCGCCGACCGCGACCTCTTCTCCATGGACGAGATGGTCGCCGCCTTCGACATCGCGGACGTCAACGCGAACCCGGCCCGCTTCGACCTGAAGAAGGCCGAGTCGATCAACGCGGACCACATCCGGCGGCTGGATGTCGCGGCGTTCACCGAGGCGTGCGGGCCCTGGCTCCGGGCGCCGTACGCGCCGTGGGCGCCCGAGTCCTTCGACGCCGCCGCCTTCGCGGAGCTGGCGCCGCTCGCCCAGACCCGGGTCACGGTCCTCTCGGACATCACCGCCAACGTCGACTTCCTCTTCCTCGACGAGCCGGCGACGGACGAGGCGTCCTGGGCGAAGGCGATGAAGCCGGGCGCGGACGCGCTGCTTGCCACCGCCCGTACGAAGATCGCCGAGGCGGAGTGGACCGCCGAGGCGCTGAAGAACGCGGTGCTGGCGGCCGGCGAGGAGCACGGCCTCAAGCTCGGCAAGGCGCAGGCCCCGGTCCGCGTCGCGACCACCGGACGTACGGTCGGCCTGCCGCTCTTCGAGTCGCTGGAGATCCTCGGCAGGGACCGCACCCTGTCCCGTATCGACGCGGCGCTGGCGAAGCTCGCCGTGTGAGGCGCTGATGTCCTGACGCGGACGGCCTCGCACAGGCGTGTTTACTCGTTTTGGAGCGCCGTCCGCGATCAGGTAATGTTCTTCCTGCGCCGCCCGAGAAGGCCGAAAGGCCAGGCCGGGAAGCGCAAGCCGGAACAGACCCCCATCAGGGGGTTCAGTTTTGGTGGGCTATGGTGTAATTGGCAGCACGACGGTTTCTGGTTCCGTTAGTCTAGGTTCGAGTCCTGGTAGCCCAGCGCAGATTAAATTCTGCACACGCCCCCGTTGTGTAGCGGCCTAGCACGCTGCCCTCTCACGGCAGTAGCGCCGGTTCGAATCCGGTCGGGGGTACAGATCCTTCTCTCCGACGTCCTCGGGTCGCACCCGGAAACGTTGATGCAGGATCGCTAGGGCCCCCGTTGTGTAGCGGCCTAGCACGCTGCCCTCTCACGGCAGTAGCGCCGGTTCGAATCCGGTCGGGGGTACTGAACAACCCATGGGCTATGGTGTAATTGGCAACACGACGGTTTCTGGTTCCGTTGTTCTAGGTTCGAGTCCTGGTAGCCCAGCGCAGATGTTTCTGCAGCGCCCCCGTTGTGTAGCGGCCTAGCACGCTGCCCTCTCACGGCAGTAGCGCCGGTTCGAATCCGGTCGGGGGTACAACATCATGGAAGAGGCTCTCCCCGGTCGGGGAGGGCCTCTTCTGTCTGTCCAGCGGCTTTCCGGCACAGGAGGACGGTGGGGCCGCTGCGGCGCTGGAGCGGCCTGTCGGTGTCCGTCGTGGGTGGAGAAAGGGGTAAGGGCGGGGAAAGGGTGGTAGCGGGGGAGCGGTGGCCGCTCAGCTCGTACGACGCAGCGCCTCGCTCAGCCGGCCCGCCGCGTCGATCACTGCCTGCGCGTGCATCCGGCCCGGGTGCCGGGTCAGCCGCTCGATCGGTCCGGATACCGAGACCGCCGCGACCACCCGGTTCGAGGGCCCGCGCACCGGCGCCGAGACCGAGGCCACGCCCGGCTCCCGCTCGCCGATCGACTGGGCCCAGCCCCGCCGCCGTACGCCCGAGAGGGCCGTCGCCGTGAAACGGGCGCCCTGGAGGCCGCGGTGCAGCCGCTCGGGCTCCTCCCACGCCATCAGGATCTGGGCCGAGGAGCCCGCCTTCATGGTGAGGGTGGAGCCCACCGGGACCGTGTCCCTGAGCCCGGAGAGCCGCTCCGCCGCCGCCACACATATCCGCAGATCGCCCTGGCGCCGGTAGAGCTGCGCGCTCTCGCCGGTCAGGTCCCGCAGATGTGTGAGTACGGGTCCGGCCGTGGCCAGCAGACGGTCCTCACCGGCCGCGGCGGCCAGCTCGGCCAGCCGCGGGCCGAGAATGAACCGGCCCTGCATGTCCCTCGCCACCAGCCGGTGGTGTTCCAGTGCCACGGCCAGTCTGTGGGCCGTGGGTCGTGCGAGCCCGGTCGCCGCGACCAGTCCGGCGAGGGTGGCCGGACCGGACTCCAGGGCGCTCAGTACGAGAGCAGCCTTGTCGAGAACGCCGACGCCGCTAGAGTTGTCCATGAAACGATACTCGCGTCTCACTCTGTGAAACGCAAGTTCAATTTCCGGGGGAACTTGCCAACCTGTATGTACGGGCTCGTGGAGTATCGGGTCCCAGCCGGCGTCCGGAGCGTGGGGGACGGACGTGGGCCCACATGTCTCTAGGAGTGCCGGCCACCAAGGCCGGCCGGAGGGAAAGCGATGGGTAGGACACTCGCGGAGAAGGTCTGGGACGACCATGTCGTCCGGCGCGCGGAGGGCGAGCCCGACCTCCTCTACATCGATCTGCACCTGCTGCACGAGGTGACCAGCCCCCAGGCGTTCGACGGCCTGCGCAAGGACGGCCGGCGGGTCCGGCGGCTCGACCTCACCATCGCGACCGAGGACCACAACACCCCGACGCTGGACATCGACAAGCCCATCGCCGACCCGGTCTCCCGGATCCAGCTGGAGACCCTCCGCAAGAACTGCGCCGACTTCGGTGTGCGGCTGCACTCGCTGGGCGATGTCGAGCAGGGCGTCGTCCATGTCGTCGGCCCGCAGCTGGGGCTGACCCAGCCCGGCACCACCGTGGTCTGCGGCGACAGTCACACCTCGACCCACGGCGCCTTCGGCGCGCTGGCGTTCGGCATCGGCACCAGCCAGGTCGAGCACGTACTGGCCACCCAGACGCTGCCGCTGGCCCGTCCCAGGACCATGGCCATCACGGTCGACGGCGAACTGCCCGCCGATGTCACCGCCAAGGACCTGATCCTGGCCGTCATCGCCCGGATCGGCACCGGCGGCGGCCAGGGCTACATCCTCGAATACCGGGGCTCGGCCATCGAGAAACTCTCGATGGAGGCCCGGATGACCATCTGCAACATGTCCATCGAGGCCGGCGCCAGGGCGGGCATGATCGCCCCCGACGACACCACCTTCGACTACCTCAAGGGCCGCGACCACGCCCCGACGGGCGAGGACTGGGACGCCGCTGTCGCCTACTGGCGCACCCTGCGCACCGACGACGACGCGGTCTTCGACGCCGAGGTCGTCATCGACGCCACCGCGCTCGCCCCGTTCGTCACCTGGGGCACCAACCCCGGCCAGGGCGCGCCGCTCTCCTCGCACGTCCCCGACCCGGCTTCGTACGAGGACGCTTCGGAGCGCCTCGCCGCCGAAAAGGCCCTGGAATACATGGGGTTGACCGCTGGACAGGCGCTGCGTGACATCAAGGTCGACACCGTCTTCGTAGGCTCCTGCACCAACGGCCGTATCGAGGACCTGCGCTCGGCGGCCTCGCTGCTTGACGGCCGCAAAGTCGCCGACGGGGTACGGATGCTGGTCGTTCCCGGCTCCGTACGGGTCGCCCTCCAGGCCGTCGCCGAGGGCCTCGACAAGGTCTTCACCGCCGCGGGGGCCGAATGGCGGCACGCGGGCTGCTCGATGTGTCTGGGCATGAACCCCGACCAACTCGCGCCCGGCGAGCGCTCCGCGTCCACGTCCAACCGCAACTTCGAGGGCAGGCAGGGCAAGGGCGGCCGGACCCATCTGGTCTCTCCGCAGGTCGCCGCCGCCACCGCCGTACTGGGCCATCTGGCCTCGCCCGCAGACCTGTCCGGCGCCGCCGCCGGCGACCGTACGCCCGCTGGAGCGCGATAACCATGGAAGCCTTCACCATCCACACCGGCCGTGCCGTTCCGCTGCGCCGCAGCAACGTCGACACCGACCAGATCATCCCGGCCCACTGGCTCAAGAAGGTCACCCGCGACGGCTTCGAGGACGGGCTCTTCGAGGCGTGGCGCAAGGATCCGGCGTTCGTGCTCAACCGGCCCGAGCGCGCCGGGGCCACCGTGCTGGTGGCCGGACCCGACTTCGGAACCGGGTCCTCTCGTGAACATGCTGTGTGGGCCTTGCAGAACTATGGTTTCCAGGCCGTCATCTCCTCCCGGTTCGCCGATATCTTCCGTGGGAACTCGCTCAAGAACGGTCTGCTGACCGTGGTTCTGGAGCAGTCGGTCGTGGACGCCCTCTGGGAGATCACGGAGAGCGACCCGAAGGCCGAGGTGACCGTGGACCTGGAGAACCGCCAGGTTCGGGCCACTTCCCCCGACGGAGCAGAGCTTGTGGCTGATTTCGACCTTGACGAGAATGCCCGCTGGCGGCTGCTGAACGGGCTGGACGACATCAGTCTCACCCTCCAGAACGAGGCTGACATCGCCACCTACGAGGCCGGCAGGCCCTCCTTCAAACCCCGCACAATTACCGCCTGAGCAGCGCTTTTCCCCTACTGCACCCCCTGCCGCCCGGCAGGGGGTGCAGTTGCTTGTTGAGCCCCCGTCGGGCGACAACTCGCCCCAGATGGCACAATCGGCGCATGGAACGCGACAACCAACTCAAGCTCTACGGGTTGGTCGCCGAACAACTCAAAGAAGCGCATGCGACGGTGCGTGCACTGCAAGTCCCGGATGGCGTGCGCAAGGCGCTCTCCCGGAAGCTGCTCGTCATCACGGCGGCGGCGAAACACGATCTCCCGGACGCGGCACGGCGTCTGGAGCGCTTGCTGAAGGACCTCGACGAGGGCCGATTTCCCGAAGGTGACTGACCTCCGTGGAACTCCGCCAGGTCGACTTCGTTGCGGCACTAGGGTGATTAGCCCGTTTCGTGTTTGATTTGCGGTATATATCTGCCTAACGTGCGAAAAAAGCTTGAACACTTTCGTTCTGGCAATGTCTCCGAAGGGGAAGACGTGAACAAGGCGCAGCTCGTAGAAGCGATCGCGGAGAAGGTCGGCGGCAGGCAGCAGGCCGCCGACGCGGTGGACGCGGTACTCGACGCGATCGTCCGCGCGGTCGTCGCCGGTGACCGGGTCTCGGTGACCGGCTTCGGCTCGTTCGAGAAGGTCGACCGCCCGGCCCGCTACGCCCGTAACCCGCAGACGGGTGAGCGCGTCCGGGTCAAGAAGACCTCGGTGCCGCGCTTCCGCGCGGGCCAGGGCTTCAAGGACCTGGTCAGCGGCTCGAAGAAGCTCCCCAAGAACGACGTGGCGGTCAAGAAGGCCCCCAAGGGCAGCCTCTCGGGCGGCGTTTCCAGCCGTACGACCGTGAAGGCCGCGGCCAAGAAGGCCACCGCCAAGAAGGCCACGGCGAAGAAGGCGGCGGTCAAGAAGACCACGGCCGCCAAGAAGACCACGGCGAAGAAGACCACCACCGCCAAGAAGACCAGCCCCGCGGCGAAGAAGACCACCGCCAAGAAGGCCACGGCCACCACCACGGCCAAGAAGGCCACGGCGAAGAAGACCGCGCCGGCGAAGAAGACCACGGCCAAGAAGGCACCCGCCAGGAAGGCCACCGCGCGCACCACCACGGCGAAGAAGACCACCACAGCCGCCGCCGCTGCCCGCAAGTAGGGGCCGAGCAGAGGATGTGAAAAAGGGCCACACGCGCCGGGCCGGGCTCCCCTCGGGGAGCCCGGCCCGCGGCGTTGCTCAGGACCTCAGGACGGCCCGCCCCGCCGGGGGCGTCAGAGCGTCTGGAGCGTCACCAGCGTGATCCGCAGCTCCGCGCCCGTGCCCGGCCCCTCGGTCTCGATCCGCACCCGCTGACCCGGTCGGAGCAGCCGCAGCCCGCCCGCGTCGAAGGCCGCCGCGCCGAACTCCACCGGAGTCCCGTCGTCCAGCAGCACACTCCCGGTGCGCGTTCCTGCGTCATAGGTGTACGAGGTCGCCTGCATCACCGCAGCGTATCCGCCCGGTATCCGGCCTGCGAGGCGGTGTACCCGCCGAGCCCCAGTGCCGTCGCCACCAGCAGATCGTCACCCGTATCGACGTCCTGCCGTACCGAATCCACTCCGGTCAGCATGATTTCCACCGCGCCCGACGACAAATGGCGCCGCCTCGACGGGCCGCCGAAAGCCGGACGCAATTCGGTGCCCGGCGCCGCGGTCAGCAATGTCGTACCCATTTCGGCGGCGTCCGCGAGAAATGCGCGCGGGAAAGCGCCGGCCGCCGCCAGCACCCGCCCCAGCTCGGCCGGGCGCAGCGCCGGCAGATCGGCGTTGAGCGCGGCCACCGCCGCCCGCGGACTGGCCTCCCTGACGGCCCGCGCGCCGTGCGCCAGGGCCGCGTTGAGACCGTCCGCCGGGGTGTCGGGCACGACCCGCGCGCCCAGTGCCGCGAGCCGCTCGGACGCCGCCGGATCGTCCGTGACGACGACCACATCCCGTACGGCCGGACAGGCCAGCGCCGCCGCCACGGTGTCCTGCGCGAACGCCAGGGCGAGCCGGGGGCGCAGGGCCTCGCCCGCCGTCGCGGCGAGCCTGCTCTTGGCCAGCCGGAGCGGTTTCAGCGGTACGACCAGGGACCAGCGGGCGGCCGGAGCGGCGGCCCTGACGGCTGCCGGGACAGGGCCCCGGGCGGGGTCCCCGGCGGTCACGGGGTCGGCTGTCGGGTCGGTGTCCGTGGCGAACTCTCCGTCCATGTGTAGCGTCCCTCTATTGTGGCCCGGCACCCTCCCGGCCCACCGCCGCGGTCCGGGATGCGGGGCGTACGGTGTTCTCGACAGCGCAGGTGCCCGGGGCCACACTTGACCCCCGGCAGCCGGGCAGTGAGCCGGGCGAACAGAGAAAGGTGTCCGAGTGTCCCGCCGTAGAGTCGGCTTCTGGTACCGCCTGGCGGCGGTCATCGCAAAACCGCCGCTGATCGTACTGCTCAAGCGGGACTGGCAGGGGGCGGAGCACATCCCGGCCGACGGCGGATTCATCACCGCGGTGAACCACAATTCACACATCGACCCGTTCGCCTATGCCCACTTCCAGTACAACACCGGACGGGTTCCGCGCTTCCTCGCCAAGAACGGACTCTTCACCTCGGGATTCATCGGCGCGGTCATGCGCGGTACGGGCCAGATTCCCGTCTACCGCGAGAGCACGAACGCGCTGAGCGCCTATCGGGCCGCCATCGACGCCGTCGAGCGCGGCGAATGCGTGGCCTTCTACCCCGAGGGCACCCTCACCCGCGACCCCGCGCAGTGGCCCATGACCGCCAAGACCGGCGTCGCCCGGGTCGCCCTCCAGACCCGGTGCCCGGTCATCCCCGTCGCGCAGTGGGGCGCCAACCTGCTGCTGCCCCCGTACGCCACCCGACCGCACCTCCTGCCGCGCAAGACGCACCGGGTGCTGGTCGGCCCCCCGGTCGACATCTCCCGCTACTACGACGCGGAGATCACGCCCGAATTGCTGCGCGAGGTCACCGAGGTCATCATGGCGGCCATCACGGAACTGCTCTCCGAGCTACGCGGAGAGCCGGCGCCCCCGGTCCCGTACGACCATCGCGAGGCCAGGGCGGAACAGCGGCGCAAGGCCGCGGAAGAGGGGTCCAAGTGACGCGGGTCGCCGTATTCGGGGCGGGTTCATGGGGCACGGCGTTCGCCATGATCCTGGCGGACGCGGGGTGCGAGGTGACGGTCTGGGGCCGCCGCCAGGACGTCGTCGACACCATCAACACCACACGCACCAACCCGGACTACCTGCCGGGCCTCGAACTGCCCGCCGGAGTACGGGCCACCACCGACCCGGCGGAGGCCGCCCGCGACGCCGAGTTCACCGTGCTGACGGTCCCCTCGCAGACGCTGCGCGCCAACCTCGCCGCGTGGGTGCCCGTACTGACCCCGGACACCGTCCTCGTCTCGCTGATGAAAGGCGTCGAACTCGGCACCGCCAAGCGGATGAGCGAGGTGATCGAAGAGGTCGCCAAGGCACCCGCCGAACGGGTCGCCGTGGTCACGGGCCCCAACCTCGCCGGCGAGATCGCCGGCCGGATGCCCGCCGCCGCCGTTGTCGCGTGCCGGGACGAGACGGTCGCCCAGCGGCTCCAGACCGCCTGCCACACGCCGTACTTCCGCCCGTACACCAACACCGACGTGGTCGGCTGCGAACTCGGCGGAGCGGTCAAGAACGTCATCGGACTCGCCGTCGGGATCGCCGACGGCATGGGCCTCGGCGACAACAGCAAGGCGACGCTGATGACCCGGGGACTCGCCGAGACGACCCGGCTGGGCCTCGCGATGGGCGCCGACCCGCACACCTTCTCCGGGCTCGCCGGGATGGGCGACCTCATCGCCACCTGCTCCTCGCCGCTCTCCCGCAACCACACCTTCGGCACCAACCTCGGCCGCGGCATGACCCTCCAGGAGACCATCGCGGTCAGCACGCAGACCGCCGAGGGCGTCAAGTCCTGCGAGTCCGTGCTGGATCTGGCCCGCCGCCACGAGGTCGACATGCCGATCACCGAGACCGTCGTGGACATCGTGCACAACGGCAAGCCGCCGGTCGTCGCGCTCAAGGAACTGATGTCGCGCAGCGCCAAGCCCGAACGCCGCTGAGCCGGAAGGACCGGACGGCACGGGAGGACCGGACGGCACGGCCCGGCCCCCCGCCCACACGCTGACTCCGGCCCCGTCACCAGGTACTCTCATCGCGATATGAGCAGCGAGAACTCCTCCCAGAGCCCTGAGCAGCAGCTCCGCAAGCCGCGCGTGGCCGTCGTCTTCGGCGGACGTAGCTCCGAGCACGCCATTTCGGTGGTCACGGCCGGCGCCGTACTGCGGTCCATCGACCGTACGAAGTACGACGTCCTGCCCATCGGTATCACCACCGACGGCCGCTGGGCGCTCACCGCCGACGACCCGGAGCGCATGGCCATCGCCGACCGCCGGCTGCCGAGCGTCGAGCAGATCGCCGAGTCCACGGACGGCACGGTCGTGCTCTCCGCCGACCCCGGCAACCGCGAAGTCGTCTACAGCGAACCGGGCTCCGTGCCGAAGGCGCTCGGCGAGGTGGATGTCGTCTTCCCCGTACTGCACGGCCCGTACGGCGAGGACGGCACCCTCCAGGGGCTGCTGGAGCTCTCCGGCGTCCCGTACGTCGGCGCGGGCGTCCTGGCCTCGGCCGTCGGCCAGGACAAGGAGTACATGAAGCGGGTGTTCACCTCCTTCGGGCTGCCGGTCGGCCCGTACGTGGTGATCCGCCCCCGCGAGTGGGAGCAGCGCGCCGGGGACGCCGAGGGAGCCCCGGCCGCCGCCGTCCGCAAGAAGATCGTGGACTTCGCCGCCGAACACGGCTGGCCGCTCTTCGTGAAGCCCGCGCGCGCCGGTTCGTCCGTGGGCATCTCCAAGGTCGACGGGCTCGCGGGGCTGGACGAGGCGATCGCCGAGGCGCGCCGCCACGACCCCAAGATCCTGGTCGAGTCGCTGCTCCGCGGTCGCGAGATCGAGTGCGGTGTGCTGGAGTTCGAGGACGGCCCGCGCGCCAGCGTGCCCGCCGAGATCCCGCCCGTCACGGCCCACGACTTCTACGACTTCGAGGCCAAGTACATCGACTCCGCCGCCGGACTGGTCCCCGCGCCGCTCACCGCTCAGGAGACGGCCGAGGTACAGCGGCTGGCGGTGGCGGCGTTCGACGCGACCTCCTGCGAGGGACTGGTCCGCGCGGACTTCTTCCTCACCGAGGACGGCGAGTTCGTCATCAACGAGATCAACACGATGCCCGGCTTCACCCCGATCTCCATGTACCCGCGCATGTGGCAGGAGAGCGGCGTCGGCTACGCGGAGCTCATCGACACCCTCATCCAGGCGGCCCTGCGCCGCTCCACCGGACTGCGCTGAGGCCGGCCGGGGGCGGCACCGTCACACGCTGGACGGGATCGTCTTCGCGACGGACGCGGCCAGTTGGGCGAGGGGGGTGACGTCATGGGCGAAGCGGCTGTCCATCGTCACCTCGACATAGGGCTCGCGGTACGTGGCGGTGAAACGGGGCCCCGAGTCCCGTTCCTCCACCATCCAGTTGACCCCGTCCGCGTCCACGCCCTTCGCCTGCGGATCGTCCATCAGGGCAGGCCGGGGGACACCGCAGCGCAGCACGATCTCGCCGTCGCCCCAGCCGGCGGTCAGTTCGGAGTGCGGCTCGGGGTCGTTGCGGCCGAGGTCGGCGACGGTCTTCGGCAGCGCCTTGTACAGGGCCCGGCAGGCCGCGGCCTCCGCGGCGGGCGGGCTCGGAACCGGTACGGACGGCGCGCCGCCCGTACCGGAACAGCCCGCCGCCGCCCACAGCAGGGCGACGGCGGTCAGACGTACGGGAAGTCGGCCGGATAGCCTGCGGCGGGAACGTATCACCGGGCAAGCGTAGACGGCGGCCGGACAGGGGCGTCCAGCGCGTGCGGGTGGGTGAGGGAGCGGGCGGGAGCCATGGTGAGCGACGACAGCGCGACCCGGCCGGGGCCGGGGCGTCCGTACGCTCCGCGCGCCGCCGCCCGCCCGGTGCCCGGCGGTCTACAGATGGACGACCGGGCAGGTCAGGGTGCGGGTGATGCCCTCCACTTGCTGGATCCTGGCGACGACCATCCGCCCCAGATCATCGACGGTGTCGGCCTGTGCGCGCACGATCACGTCGTACGGGCCTGTGACGTCCTCGGCCTGGATCACTCCCGGAATCTTTGCGATGGTCTCGGCGACGGTCGTCGCCTTGCCCACCTCGGTCTGAATAAGGATGTACGCCTGTACCACGGAACCTCCAGGGCGGCCACGAGGATCATGTGGGGTGGAAAGAGACGCCACGGTATCGCGTCGTCACGGGCCGCGGGGAGACCCGCGGGGCCGGTGGCGCCCGACGGGTGGCGGACGGAGACGTACGTTGACGCGGCTCATGACGGTACCGACAGCAGCAGAGGACCGCGACCGCAGGCGCGGCAGACGAGGAGAGGGGAGTCTCGGTGAAGGGAACCGTGGGCGAGTTGGGGGAGTTCGGGCTCATCAGGGAACTCACGTCCCGGCTCACCACCACCCCGGCGGTCCGGCTCGGGCCGGGCGACGACGCCGCGGTCGTGGCCGCGCCCGACCGGAGGGTCGTGGCGAGTACGGATCTGCTGCTGGAGGGGCGGCACTTCCGGCGTGACTGGTCGACGGCGTACGACGTGGGCCGCAAGGCGGCGGCGCAGAACCTCGCCGACATCGCGGCGATGGGCGCCGTACCCACCGCGCTGCTGCTGGGGCTGGTCGTGCCGGCCGAACTGCCGGTCACCTGGCCCACCGAGCTGATGGACGGCATCCGTGACGAGTGCCAGGTCGCGGGCGCGGCGGTGGTCGGCGGCGATGTCGTCCGCGGTGACACGATCACCATCGCGATCACCGCGCTCGGCGATCTGCGCAACCACGAGCCGGTGGTCCGCTCCGGCGCGCGCGTCGGCGATGTCGTCGCGTACACCGGCTGGTTGGGCTGGTCGGCGGCCGGACACGCGGTGCTCTCGCGCGGTTTCCGCTCCCCCCGCGCCTTTGTCGAGGCGCACCGCAGACCGGAGCCGCCCTACCACGCGGGCCCCGCGGCGGCCGGGCTCGGCGCCACCGCGATGACCGACGTCAGCGACGGTCTCGTCGCCGACCTCGGGCACATCGCGGAGGCCAGCAAGGTGCGGATCGATCTGCGGTCGGGTCTGATCGACATCCCCTCGCAGATGAACGACATCGGCCAGGCCGTCGGGATCGATCCGCTCCAGTGGGTGCTGACCGGCGGCGAGGACCACGCGATCGTCGCCACGTTCCCGCCGGACGCGAAGCTGCCGGCGCGCTGGAAGGTGATCGGTGAGGTGCTCACCCCGTCGGCGCTGCCGCAGGTGACGGTCGACGGGGCGCCCTGGACCAGCAAGGGAGGCTGGGACCACTTCGGGGACCTGGACGAGGACCACTAGACCTCCGTCCGGGCGGGCGCCGGTGGATTCGGTGCTTGTAGATTCGGTGCCATGCCGATACCCGCGTCCGTCCCCGCACCCGCGCCGCCCCGTGTTCTCACCGTCGCCGGCTCCGACTCCGGCGGCGGTGCGGGTGTTCAGGCGGACCTGAAGACCATGCTGGCGCTCGGTGTGCACGGCATGAGCGTGATCACCGCCGTCACGGCGCAGAACTCGCTGGGGGTGCGCGGCGTCTGGGAACTGCCCGTGGAAGCGGTACGGGCCCAGTACCGCGCCGTCGTCGACGACATCGGCGTACAGGCCGTGAAGACCGGAATGCTCTCCTCCGCCGAACTGACCGCCGCCGTCGCCGAACTCCTCGCCGCGACCGGCGTCCCCGTGGTCGTCGACCCCGTCGGCGTCTCCAAGCACGGCGACGCGCTGCTGGCGTCCTCGGCGCTGGAGACCGTAAGGACGGCGCTGCTGCCCGTCGCGACCGTCGCCACCCCCAACCTCGACGAAGTGGCACAGCTCACGGGCGTACGGGTCGAGGACGAGAGGGATCTGCGGCGCGCGGCCGACGCCGTTCTCGCGTTCGGTCCGCGCTGGGCGCTGATCAAGGGCGGCCATCTGCCCGGGGACGCGGTGGATCTGCTCACCGACGGCACCGAGGAGCACTGGCTGCGGGCGCCGCGCCTCGACAACCGGCACACCCACGGCACGGGCTGTACCTACGCGTCCGCGATCGCCGCCGGGCTGGCCGGCGGGCAGGGCGTGGTGGAGGCGGTGACGGCGGCCAAGGAGTATGTGACGGGCGCGATCGCCCATGGCTTCGCGCTGGGCGGCGGCATCGGCCCGGTGGACCACGGCTGGCGTACGCGCTGAGCCCCGGACACGGGTACGACAGAAGCGGGTAGGCAAAAAGCGGGTACGGCAAAAAGCCGGCCCACCGAGGTGGACCGGCTTTTCAAGGCAACCGCAGGGGCTGCGCTACGACGCAGGCGTCAGCGCGAGACCTTGCCGGCCTTGATGCACGAGGTGCAGACGTTGAGCCGCTTCGGCGTCCGACCGACCACGGCACGCACGCGCTGGATGTTCGGGTTCCAGCGACGGGACGTACGGCGGTGCGAGTGGGAAATGCTGTTGCCGAAGCCCGGCCCCTTGCCGCAGACGTCGCAGTTGGCAGCCACGGGTCACTCCAAAGACTTCAGATGCTCGTACAGAGAAATCCGGCGTGGCTCGAATCAATGAACTGATGTGGCGTTGCCGGAGGGATCGGCCCGACTTTCATCGGGCAACCGAAGCAGCATACAACGCCCGCTTCGGTACAAGAAAACTACCACGGCCCCACTCGGCCCCGTTCCGCGCGGTGCTCCGCACGCCCGCCCGGGGCGGTGGGGGTTACCGGCGGCTACCCTGCGGTGGAGCCCGCATCATGGCCGCTCAAGGAGGTTCCCAGGTGCCGCAGACCCTCGATGCCGCAGCGGTACGGAGCTGGTGCTCGCTGGCGCTGGACGCGCTCGGCCGGGAGCGCGAGGAGATCGACGCGATCAACGTCTACCCGGTCGCGGACGGCGACACCGGCACCAATCTCTATCTGACCGTGGAGTCCGCGGCACAGGCGGTCGAGGCCGTGTTCGCCGCGTACGAGACAGGGACGGGCGGCGCGGCAGGACCCGCGCCGGGGGACGCCGTACGGGCCATGGCGCACGGCGCGCTGATCGGGGCCAGGGGCAACTCCGGCACGATCCTGGCGCAGCTGCTGCGCGGCATGGCCGAGGTGCTGGCGCGGGAGGAACCGGCGGACACGGCCGGCGGTGGCGGGGATCACCTCGCCGAGGCGCTGCGCCGGGCCGCCGAACTGGCCCGCGAGGCCGTCGCCCATCCCGTCGAGGGCACCATCCTCAGCGTCGCCTCGGCGGCGGCGGACGCGGCGGAGACAGCGGCGGCGGTGGCGGCACAGGCGGCCGGTGCCGGGGCCGGTGCTCCCGGCGGCGCCGTCGCCCGCGCCGCGCACGCCGGGGCGCGGGCCGCGCTCGACGCGACCCCCGGCCAACTGGCCGTCCTCGGCCGCGCGGGCGTCGTGGACGCGGGCGGCCGGGGCCTCCTCGCGGTCCTCGGCGCGCTCGTACGGGCGCTCACCGGAGTGGCGCCGGCCGCCTTCCCGGCGGGCCACCGGCGGCCCGGGGAACCCGTCGCCTGCACGGACACGGGGGGCGACGCCGGAACGGACGCCACCGGGCCCGCGTTCGAGGTGATCTATCTGCTGGAGGCGGACGACCACGCCGTGGCCCGCCTCCGTGAGCGGCTCGACGGACTCGGCGACTCCCTGGTGGTGGTCGGCGGCGACGGACTCTGGAACGTCCATGTGCACGTCGACGACGCGGGCGCCGCCGTCGAGGCCGGCGTCGAGGCGGGCCGCCCGTACCGCATCCGCATCACCCACTTCGGCCCCGCCCACTCGGGCCCCGCCCGCTCCGGCGCGACGGCAGGACCGCCCCCCGAGCAGGTCCAGCGGGCCGTCGTCGCGGTCGTCCCCGGCGAGGGACTCGCCGGGCTCTGCGCCGAGGCCGGCGCGACCACCGTCCTCGCACGCCCCGGCGAGCCGCCCGCCAGCGGTGAGCTGGTCGAGGCCATCCGGCGCGCCCACGCCCGCGAGGTGGTGCTGCTGCCCAACGACGCCGCGCTGCGCCACACCGCCGCAGCCGCGGCCGAACAGGCGCGCACCGAAGGCGTACGGGTCGCCCTCATCCCCACCCGGGCCGCCGTCCAGGGCATCGCCGCGCTCGCCGTGCACCAGCCGGACCGCCGCTTCGACGAGGACGTGGTCGCCATGACCACCGCCGCCGGAGCCACCCGCTATGCCGAACTGACCGTCGCCGAACGGCAGTCCTGGACCATGGCGGGCATCTGCCAGGCCGGGGACGTACTGGGGCTGATCGAGGGCGACGTGGCGGTGATCGGCGCCGACCTCGCCGGCACCGCAGAATCGGTCCTCGACCGGATGCTGGCGGCCGGCGGCGAACTCGTCACGCTGGTGCTCGGCGAGGACGTACCGGACACGCTGGCCGACCGGCTGGAGCGGTACGTACGGGAGGGCCATCTGGCCGTCGACACCGTCGTCTACCGGGGCGGCCGGCAGTCCGTACCGCTGCTCGTCGGGGTGGAGTAGCGTCGCGCCGCCCCGCTGTCGGTGGTGCCTGCGAAGATGGATCGCGTGTCCGCGCTGGATGAATCACTCAAGAAATCGCTCGGCCCCGCCACCGCGAAGGTGATGGCCGAACACCTCGGCCTGCACACGGTCGGCGATCTGCTCCACCACTACCCGCGCCGGTACGAGGAGCGCGGCCAGCTCACCAAGCTGGCCGAACTTCCGCTGGACGAGGACGTCACCGTGGTCGCGCAGGTCGCCGACTCCCGCGTGCTGACCTTCAACGGCGGACGCGGCAAGCGGCTGGAGATCACCCTCACCGACGGCAGCGGACGGCTCCAACTGGTCTTCTTCGGCAAGGGAATCCACAAGCCGCAGAAGGATCTGCCGCCCGGCAGCCGGGGCATGTTCGCCGGCAAGGTCTCCGTCTTCAACCGCAAGCTCCAGCTCGCGCACCCCACCTACGTCCCGCTGGGCGGGGACGGCGGGGAGGAGGCCGTCGACTCGTTCGCGGGCAGGCTGATCCCGATCTACCCCGCCTGCAAGGGCCTGGAGTCCTGGAAGATCACCAAAGCGGTCGACGCGGTCCTGCCCCGGGCCGCCGAGGCCGTGGACCCGCTGCCGCCCGCCCTGCGCGCCGGGCGCGGCTTCGTCCCACTGCCCGAGGCGCTCCTCAAGGTCCACCGGCCCGCCACCCGGGCGGACATCGAGGACGCCAGACAGCGGCTGAAGTGGGACGAGGCGTTCGTCCTCCAGGTCGCCCTCGCCCGCCGCCGGCACGCGGACGCGCAACTGCCCGCCGTGGCGCGCGAACCCGTGGCGGGCGGGGTGCTCGACGCCTTCGACGCCACGCTGCCGTTCACCCTCACCGACGGCCAGCGGAAGGTCACCGCCGAGATCTTCGCCGATCTCGCCACCGAACACCCCATGCACCGGCTGCTCCAGGGCGAGGTCGGCTCGGGCAAGACCCTGGTGGCGCTGCGCGCGATGCTCGCCGTGGTCGACGCGGGCGGCCAGGCCGCGATGCTCGCGCCCACCGAGGTGCTCGCCCAGCAGCACCACCGCTCCATCACGGAGATGATGGGCGAGCTGGCCCAGGGCGGGACGCTCGGCAGCGCGGAGAACGCGACCAAGGTCGTGCTGCTCACCGGCTCCATGGGCACGGCGGCGCGGCGGCAGGCGCTGCTCGACCTGGTCACCGGCGAGGCCGGGCTGGTCATCGGCACCCACGCGCTGATCGAGGACAAGGTGAAGTTCCACGATCTCGGGCTGGTCGTGGTGGACGAGCAGCACCGCTTCGGCGTGGAGCAGCGCGACGCGCTGCGCTCCAAGGGCAAGCAGCCGCCGCATCTGCTGGTCATGACGGCCACCCCCATTCCGCGTACGGTCGCGATGACGGTCTTCGGCGATCTGGAGACCTCCGTCCTGGACCAGCTCCCGGCCGGCCGTTCGCCGATCGCCACCCATGTCGTCCCGGCCGCGGACAAGCCGCACTTCCTGGCCCGAGCCTGGGAGCGGGTGCGCGAGGAGGTCGCCAAGGGCCATCAGGCGTATGTCGTCTGCCCCCGGATCGGCGACGACGAGTCCGACGAGGGGGAGAAGGGCGGCAAGAGCGGCAAGAGCGGGAAGAAGACCAAGCCCTCCCCGGAGGACGAGGCCGAGAAGCGCCCTCCGCTCGCGGTGGTCGAGATCGCCGGGCAGCTCATCGCCGGACCGCTGGCCGGGCTGCGCGTCGAGATCCTGCACGGCCGGATGCAGCCGGACGACAAGGACGCCGTGATGCGCCGCTTCGCCGCGGGCGAGGTGGACGTCCTCGTGGCGACCACGGTCATCGAGGTCGGCGTGAACGTGCCGAACGCCACCGCCATGGTGATCATGGACGCCGACCGGTTCGGCGTCTCCCAGCTGCACCAGCTGCGCGGCCGGGTCGGCCGCGGCTCGGCCCCCGGCCTCTGTCTGCTGGTCTCCGAGATGCCGGAGGCGAGCCCGGCCAGGGCCCGGCTCGGCGCGGTCGCCGCCACGCTCGACGGCTTCGAGCTGTCCCGTATCGACCTCGAACAGCGCCGCGAGGGCGATGTGCTCGGCCAGGCCCAGTCCGGGGCGCGCTCCAGCCTGCGGATGCTCGCCGTCATCGAGGACGAGGAGATCATCGCCGCCGCCCGCGAGGAGGCGACCGCGGTGGTGGCGGCGGACCCGGAGCTGACGGACAGCCCGGAGCTGCGTACGGCGCTGGACGCGCTCCTCGACGCGGAGCGGGAGCGCTATCTCGACAAGGGCTGACGTCCCCGTTCCGTACCCACGCCATATCGTGGGGGCAGCACCCGTACCCGTACCCACCCGTACCCGCGGCTGCCCGTAGCCGCCCACGAACCGAGGACCGACACCCATGACCCGCGTGATCGCCGGTGCCGCCGGCGGACGCCGTCTCGCCGTACCGCCGGGGACCGGCACCCGCCCCACCTCCGACCGTGCGCGCGAAGGCCTCTTCTCCAGCTGGGAGTCGCTCCTCGGCACCCTGGAGGGCGTCCGGATCGCCGACCTGTACGCGGGCTCCGGCGCCGTCGGGCTCGAAGCGCTCTCGCGCGGCGCCACGCACGCCCTGCTCGTGGAGGCCGACGCCCGGGCCGCCCGCACCGTACGGGACAACGCCAGGACCGTCGGACTGCCCGGCGCGGAGGTCAGGACCGGCAAGGCCGCGCAGATCGTCGCGGGACCCGTCCCGGAGATCCCGTACGACCTGGTCTTCCTCGATCCCCCGTACGCCGTCGGCGATGACGATCTTCGGGAGATCCTCCTCACACTCCGCACCAAGGGGTGGCTCACCGACGCCGCTGTCGTCACCGTGGAACGCAGCACCAGGAACGGGGAATTCGGCTGGCCCGACGGATTCGAGCCACTGCGTTCCCGTCGCTACGGCGAGGGGACGCTTTGGTACGGTCGCGCCGCCACTCTGTGCGAAGACGCACGATGACCGGACCGGAGAGCGAGGGAAATCAGTTGCGCCGCGCAGTCTGTCCGGGGTCCTTCGACCCCATCACCAATGGCCACCTCGACATCATCGCCCGCGCCTCCAAGCTGTACGACGTCGTACATGTCGCGGTGATGATCAACCAGTCCAAGCAAGGGCTCTTCACGATCGAGGAACGGATCGAGCTGATCCGCGGGGTCACCGCCGAGTTCGGCAACGTCGAGGTCGAGTCCTTCCACGGACTGCTCGTCGACTTCTGCAAGCAGCGCGACATCCCGGCCATCGTCAAGGGCCTGCGCGCCGTCAGCGACTTCGACTACGAGCTCCAGATGGCCCAGATGAACATCGGGCTCTCGGGCGTCGAGACCCTGTTCATCCCCACCAACCCCACCTACAGCTTCCTCTCCTCCTCCCTGGTCAAAGAGGTCGCGACCTGGGGCGGCGACGTCTCCCATCTGCTGCCCCCGAGCGTCCAGGCCGCGGTCATGGAGCGCCTCGGGCAGAACGGACCCCGCTGAGGGGCCGTCACCGGGTGTCGGCGGGGCGCGAACTGGCCGTACAGTCGTGATGTCCGTCTCCATACCAGCTGAGAGAGTGGCGAGCACCCGGTGGACGTGCAGAAGAAGCTCGACGAGATCGTCGACACGGTGGGAAACGCCCGTTCCATGCCCATGTCGGCCTCCTGCGTGGTGAACCGCGCCGAGCTGC
Source organism: Streptomyces sp. NPDC093109 (assembly GCF_040701725.1). Classification (NCBI taxonomy): domain Bacteria; kingdom Bacillati; phylum Actinomycetota; class Actinomycetes; order Kitasatosporales; family Streptomycetaceae; genus Streptomyces; species Streptomyces sp. NPDC093109. The sequence continues at coordinate 162,552 of NZ_JBFBEZ010000013.1, read as the reverse complement.
TCGCGCTGCTCGAAGAGGTACGGGAGGCGCTCCCCGACTCGCTGGCCGAGGCGCGGGAGCTGATCGGCGGCCATGAGCAGATGGCCGAGCAGGCCCGCCAGGAGGCCGAACGGATCATCGAGGGCGCGCACGCCCAGCGCTCCACACTGATCTCCGACACCGCGGTGGCCCGGCAGTCCCAGGAGGAGGCCGACCGCATCCTCGCGGAGGCCCGCAGGGACGCCGAGGAGATCCGCGCGGAGGCCGACGACTACGTCGACTCCAAGCTCGCCAACTTCGAGGTCGTCCTCACCAAGACCATCGGATCCGTCGACCGGGGCCGCGAGAAGCTCCTCGGCCGCGCCCCCGGCGGCGGCGAGGACGACGACGCCCCCGAGTACAGCGCCGACCCGGCGACCCTGATCCAGCGGGCCGACGAGTACGTCGACGCCAAGATCGGCGCCTTCGAGGCCGTGCTCTCCAAGACCCTGGAGGCGGTCGGCCGCGGCCGGCAGAAGCTCCAGGGCCGGATCGCCACGGACGAGCTGGGCGCGCACATGGCGGCCCAGGACGCGGCGGGCCCGCAGGGCCGTACCAGCGACGCGGACTTCCTCGCGGACCTCGCGGGGACGCCCCGGGAGTCCCTCCAGTCGCCCGTGGCACCGCCGGCGCCCGCGGAGACGGCCCCGGCGCCGTACGCCGACCCCGCGTACCCCGGGACACCGCCCCAGACACAGCCGCAGTACGCCGACGCCGGCTACCAGGACCCCGCCTACGCCACGGCGGCCGACCCCGGCTACTCCGGCTATCCGCAGCAGGACGCGTACGGCTACCCGCAGCAGGACCCGTACCCGTACCAGCAGCAGGACGCGTACGGACAGGTCCCCGGGCAGCTCGCCGAGCAGAACCAGGGCTACGACCCGAACTACGGCTGGCAGCAGTCCGGCGCCCAGCCGCCGATGCCCGCGGCGCTCCCCGCGCTCCCCGCCCTGCCCTCCGGCGCACCGTCGTCCGGCGATGCGGGCAGCGGGCTCGACGAGACCAGTTTCTTCGACACCAGCATGATCGACATCGATCAGCTGCGCCGGTACGAACAGGGTCTCTGAGCCGTCGGACCTGCCCCGGACCTGCCCCGGATTGGGCCTATGGCGGCCGGTCCAGTACTCTGGTTCTTCGGCCGCGTGTATGCCCGCGGCTCAGGCTGCCCGCTTCGCTTTCGCGACGGTGGCGGCCCCTCTCACGATCCGAAAGCGGGAACAAGCCCTGAACGCGCGCCTCGACCACCTCAACCCCCTCGTGTTCGACACGCACGAGCTGGGGCGGCGTCCTGGTGCGCTCCGTAAGCTGACCCGCTCGGCGCCGGCCCCCAAGGATCTCGGCATCGCGGGGGTCATCGGGGTGCCCGAGGGCGCTCCCGTGGAGCTGGACCTCCGGCTCGAATCCGTCATGGAGGGGGTGCTCGTCACGGGCACCGCCCGTGCGACGGCCGAGGGGGAGTGCGTAAGGTGTCTGGAGCCGCTCGGCGAGGAAGTGGCCGCGGACTTCCAGGAGATGTTCTCGTACCCAGAAACCGATGGCCGGGGCCGCGCCGTGCGCGCGGAATCGGCCGACGATGCCGAGGGCGAGGACGAGGACAGGTTCTTCATCGAAGACAGCCTGTTCGACCTCGAACCCGTGCTGCGTGACGCGGTGGTGCTCGCACTGCCGATGCAGCCGGTGTGCCGGGAGACCTGTGCCGGCCTGTGTTCCACATGTGGGATCAGGCTGGACGAGAACCCGGACCACCACCACGACGCCGTCGACATCCGTTGGGCGGCACTGCAGGGACTCGCCGACACCGTCAAGGACGGCGAGAAGGACAACATGGGCGGCGCCGAAGCGGGCGTCGACGAGAAGCAGGAGAAGTAGCCGTGGCTGTTCCGAAGCGGAAGATGTCGCGCAGCAACACGCGCCACCGCCGGTCGCAGTGGAAGGCTGCGGTCCCCAACCTGGTTTCGTGTGAGCGTTGCCAGGAGCCGAAGCTCCAGCACATCGCGTGCCCGAGCTGCGGCACGTACAACAAGCGCCAGGTCCTCGAGGTCTGAGCGGCTGGTGAGAGGCTCAATGTCTGAACTGTCCCATGCCAAGAAGCAGACAGACAATGTCAGCACAGCCTCGTCCCACACGCTTCTGGAAGGGCGGCTCGGGTATCAGCTCGAGACCGCCCTTCTGGTGCGTGCGCTGACCCATCGTTCGTTCGCGTACGAGAACGGCGGTCTGCCCACCAACGAGCGGCTCGAATTCCTCGGGGATTCGGTGCTCGGCCTGGTGGTCACGGACACGCTGTACCGGATCCACCCGGATCTGCCCGAAGGCCAGCTGGCCAAATTGCGGGCAGCCGTGGTCAATTCGCGTGCGCTGGCGGAAGTGGGCCGCGGCCTCGAACTCGGCTCCTTCATCCGGCTCGGCCGGGGCGAAGAGGGTACGGGTGGCCGGGACAAGGCGTCCATTCTCGCCGACACCCTTGAAGCGGTGATCGGCGCTGTCTATCTCGACCAGGGCCTCGACGCGGCGTCCGAGCTGGTTCACCGGCTCTTCGACCCGCTGATCGACAGGTCCTCCAACCTCGGGGCCGGCCTGGACTGGAAGACCAGTCTCCAGGAGCTCACCGCGGCGGAAGGGCTCGGCGTACCCGAGTACCTCGTCACGGAGACCGGGCCCGATCACGAGAAGACCTTCACAGCTGCCGCCCGCGTCGGTGGTGTCTCGTACGGCACCGGCACCGGCCGCAGCAAGAAGGAAGCGGAGCAGCAGGCGGCGGAATCCGCCTGGCGGTCCATCCGGGCCGCGGCGGACCAGCGGAAATCCGCTGCCGCCGCCGCGAAAGCGGAATCCGCGGAATCCGCGGAGTCCGCAGAGTCCGCGGAATCCGCGGATGTTCCGGACGCGGAGTCGGCCGAAGCTCCGGTCGCGGATGCTCCGGAGACGGCGGATCCGGACCGGCCCCCGGCCGATCCGGTCTAGCCCCGGGCTCCGCACCGTTCCACCGGTTCGTCCGGTACGCCCCTCACGCCCTCCCGGCGCGAGGGGCGTTCCGTTCTCCGTACGCGCCCACCACCTGGAGGAGTTTCCCGTGCCCGAGCTGCCCGAGGTCGAAGTCGTCCGGCGCGGACTGGAACGCTGGGTCGCCGGCCGGACCGTCGCCGGGACGGAGGTGCTGCATCCGCGTGCGGTACGGCGCCACCCCGCCGGGGGCGAGGACTTCGCGGCCCGCCTCCAGGGGCGGACCATCGTCGCCGCCCGCAGGCGCGGCAAGTATCTGTGGCTGCCGCTCGGATCCGAGGGGGAGAGCGACCCGGCCGACGCGGACGCCTCGATCCTGGGCCATCTCGGGATGAGCGGTCAGCTCCTGGTCCAGCCGGAGTCCGCGCCCGACGAGAAGCATCTGCGGATCCGGATCCGCTTCACCGACAGCCTCGACACCGAGCTGCGCTTTGTCGACCAGCGCACCTTCGGCGGACTCTCGCTGCACGACAACACCCCCGACGGGCTGCCGGACGTCATCGCGCACATCGCCCGCGACCCGCTGGACCCCGCGTTCGACGACGCGGCCTTCCTCGCCGCGCTGAAGCTCCGCCGTACGACGGTCAAGCGCGCCCTGCTCGACCAGTCCCTGATCAGCGGCGTGGGAAACATCTACGCCGACGAGGCGCTCTGGCGCGCCAGGCTCCACTACGAGCGCCCCACGGCGACGCTGCCCCGGCCGCGCGCGGCCGAGCTGCTCGGGCATGTACGGGACGTGATGAACGCGGCGCTCGACGCGGGCGGCACCAGTTTCGACAGTTTGTACGTCAATGTGAATGGCCAGTCGGGGTACTTCGACCGGTCGCTCGACGCGTACGGACGCGAGGACGAGGCGTGCCACCGCTGCGGGACCCCGATCCGGCGGCGGCCGTGGATGAACCGGTCCAGCTACTTCTGTCCGCGCTGTCAGCGGGCGCCGCGCGCCGCGTCGTAACGCTCCCGGGCGGTGAGCACCTCGGGCATCCGCCCCTCGACCAGCTCGATCAGAGCGGTCAGCCGCGCGGCGACCTCCTGCCCCAGCGGGGTCAGCTCGTAGTCCACGCGCGGTGGATTGACGGGCTGCGCCTCGCGGTGCACGAGTCCGTCCCGTTCCAGCGCGTGCAGCGTCTGGGAGAGCATTTTCTCGCTCACGCCGTCCACGCGACGGCGCAGTTCGTTGAAGCGCAGCCGGCTTCCGGAGAGGGCGCCGAGCGTCAGGGAGCCCCAGCGGCCCGTCACATGCTCCAGCGTGGGGCGCGAGGGACACCGCCGGGAGAAGACGTCGAACGCGAGCGCGCCGTCGTCGGGAAGGGGACTGTCCATATCGGTCACCTTACAACCGAAAAGCGCCACCCAGAAGGTGGCGCTTTCCTTACGTTAGTGAGTCCGGGGCTCAGAAGCCGAAGTTCTGGGTCCACCACGGACCGCCCGAACCGGTGGCCACTCCGACCCCGAGCCGCGTGTAGTCGCAGTTCAGTATGTTCGCGCGGTGGCCCTCGCTGTTCATCCAGGAGTCCATCACCGCCTGGGCGGTGGCCTGCCCCCGGGCTATGTTCTCGCCCGCGAGGCTCTTGACACCCGCCTTGTCGGCCCGGTCCCAGGGAGTGTTGCCGTCCGGGTCGGTGTGGTCGAAGAAGCCGCGCTTCGCCATGTCCTCGCTGAACGCCTGCGCCAGCGCGTCCAGACTCGCGTCGGCGCGGAGGGCTGCGCAGCCGACCTTCGCCCGCTCCTGGTTGACCAGGGTAAGGACGGCCGCGACGGTGGAGTCCGGCGCGGGCGCGATACCGGCGCGGTCATCGGTGGCGGTCTCGGTCGCCGGAGCCGTGGCGGCGGAGGTCTCCGTACCGGACCCCGGGTCGGCGGCGGAGCCCGCGCCCGAGCCCGAGCCGGCCGTCGCGCCGAAGCTCGGCGTGCCCTGGGCCGTCCGCTTCTTGACCGGAGCGTCGGCCTCCGCGGATTCCTTCGAAGGGGTGGCGCTCGGCTTCTTGGAAGGAGCGGCCGACGCCGCGGGCTTCTTCGTACGGTCGGCGGCGGCGCCGGCCGAGTCCGTCGCGCCGGGCGTCGGCGTGGCGGACGAACCGCCCTGCTGCTGAAGCTCGGGCGCGATGTCGCTGCGGATCTGCTCGCCCGTGGCACCGCCGCCGCTGACGGTGAACTGGCCACCGCCGGGCAGCAGGCCCGAGGCGACCGCGACCGCGCCGACCGCCATAGCCGCCGAGGCTCCGAGCAGCCCGGTCCTGACGGGCTTGGAGACCCGCCCCTTCCGGCGTGCGCCGCCGCCGCGTCCGGCCGCGGTCGCGCCGTCCCCGTGCGAGCCCCTGGTGGGGGCCGGGTCGGAGACGGCGGGCGCGCCGGGGGCTGCTGAGCGTCCGTGGCGTCCCATCTGCTGTGCCTTCCCCATGCTCTCGACGACAACGTGACTCACCCATACGAGTGAGGCTCATTGCGACCGGACTGTACGGCATGGCTGGTGGGGGCGCCGGGGTCGGTGAGCAATTGGCTGATTGGCTTACGGGCATGGATGAAGAGGTAAACGAAGAGGTACGTCTTACCGCCTGGGTGCGCGGACGGGTGCAGGGAGTCGGCTTCCGTTGGTTCACCAGGGCCAACGCGCTGGAGATCGGGGGGCTCACCGGATTCGCCCTCAATCTCGACGACGGCCGTGTGCAGGTGGTTGCCGAGGGATCGCGTGAGAATTGCCACCGCCTGCTGGCGTGGCTCCGCTCCGCCGACACACCCGGGCGGGTATCCGGAGTCACTGAGATCTGGGACACCCCGCGCGGCGGGTACGAGAGCTTCGCGATCCGCTGATCCGCCCACCGTCCGGCCAGGGGGCGCGGGGGCGTGGAGCTCCATGATTGCCGCTGACATATGCGCAGGTCGGCGATGACCTGGTGGTTGCCAGAAATGGCCGGTTGTGCCAGGCTGCCCGGTCAACGACGATCTCCGCGCCCCCGGGCCCCCGCGAGAGAGCCGGCGCCGCCCCCGGGGCGGCCCCGCGCCCCCGGCCGCCCATCGGTACAGGCTGTGATCGTGTTGACCGTCAAACTTTTTGGTGAGACTCTGGAATCCCCGCGCACCTCAGCTGTTTGGCAGTAAGAACCACCGTGAAGAACAAGCGCAGAACAAGCGCTGTCAGACACCGCGGGTGCGATTTCCCTCACGACCCACACCGCATTCGGTCGGTCACTCATTGTGGAGGACCATTCATCATGGCAAAGGCGCTTCTCGGTTATGTCGGCGGCTCCGACCCGCGACTCCTCGCCGAGATGCGACGGCTTCAGCAGCGCGTCCAGGACCTCGAATCCGAACTCGTACGGATCCAGTCCGAGAACGACGTGCTGAATGCGGCTGTCGCACAGCACCCCGGAGAGTCGCTGCTCAACGGCATCGACATTGACGTACCCCAGGCGGAGCCCGCGCTCACCTGACGTCAGCCCCTGTCGGGGCCGGGTGAGAGACACTCTCGCAAGATATGCAAGGGACGCTTCGGCGTCCCTTCTTTCTTTCCATCTCCCGCTGTGCGAAACGGTGTTGGCGGTGACGCTGCTTTCTTAACGTCTGATGTGCCCTGCGCGTTCCGCGGTGAAACCGCCGAAGGCCGATCAGCGCCGGGTAGAGTCCGGCGGCGTGCACCTCAAGGCCATGACCCTGCGCGGGTTCAAATCCTTCGCCTCCGCCACGACACTGCGCTTCGAGCCGGGTATCACCTGCGTGGTGGGCCCGAACGGGTCCGGCAAGTCGAATGTCGTGGACGCGCTCTCCTGGGTCATGGGAGAACAGGGCGCGAAGTCGCTGCGCGGCGGGAAAATGGAAGACGTGATCTTCGCCGGCACGACCGGCAGACCACCGCTGGGCCGGGCCGAGGTCTCCCTCACCATCGACAACTCCGACGGTGCCCTGCCGATCGACTATGCCGAAGTCACCATTACCCGGATCATGTTCCGCAACGGCGGCAGTGAATACCAGCTCAATGGCGATACCTGCCGGTTGCTCGATATCCAGGATCTGCTCTCCGACTCCGGCATCGGACGCGAGATGCATGTGATCGTCGGGCAGGGCCGGCTCGACTCCGTACTGCACGCCGACTCCATGGGGCGTCGCGGCCTCATCGAAGAGGCCGCGGGCGTACTGAAACACCGCAAGCGGAAAGAGAAGGCGCTGCGGAAGCTGGAGGCGATGAAGGCGAATCTCGCGCGCGTGCAGGATCTCACCGACGAACTCCGCCGTCAGCTCAAACCGCTCGGACGGCAGGCCGCGGTGGCCCGGCGCGCGGCCGTCATTCAGGCGGATCTACGGGACGCGCGGCTGAGGCTCCTCGCGGACGATCTGGTGACGCTGCGTGACGCGCTGCGTACGGAAATCGCGGACGAGGCGGAGCTGAAGCGCCGCAAGGAGGACGCCGCGCGCCGGCTCGGCGCGGCGCTTGCGCGGGAGACGGAGCTGGAGGACGAGGCACGGCGGCTCGCGCCCCGGCTCCAGCGCGCCCGGGGGACCTGGTACGAGCTCTCCCAGCTGGCCGAGCGGGTACGCGGCACGATCTCGCTGGCCGACGCCCGGGTGACCAGCGCGACCGCCGTGGCCCCGGAGGAGCCCCGGGGCAGGGACCCCGAGGACCTGGAGCGCGAGGCGGCCCGGATCCGCGAACAGGAGGCGGAGCTGACGGCCGCACTGGAGGCGGCGGAGCACGCCCGCGACGACACCGTCGCGCACCGCACCGAGCTGGAGCGCCGACTCGCGGCCGAGGAGCGCCGGCTGAGGGACGCCGCCCGCGCCCTCGCCGACCGGCGCGAGGGGCTCGCCCGGCTCGCGGGACAGGTCACCGCCGCCCGCGGCCGGGCCGCCGCCGCGCGGGCCGAGATCGGCAGGCTGGCCGCCGCCCGCGACGGAGCGGCGTCCCGCTCGGCGGCTGCGCGGGCCGAGTACGAGCAGCTCAGGGCCGAGGTGGCGGGCCTGGACGCCGACGACGAGGAGCTGGCCGAACGGTACGCGGCGGCCCGGCGCGCCCTCGCTGAAGCGGAGGCCGCTCTGACGGCCGCGCGCGACGCCACCACCGCGGCCGACCGCGAACGCGCCGCCCTCGCCGCCCGCCACGACGCGCTCGCCCTCGGCCTGCGCCGCAAGGACGGCACGGGCGCCCTGCTCGCCGCGCACGACCGGCTCACCGGCCTCCTCGGACCGGCCGCCGAACTCCTCGACGTCACCCCCGGGTACGAGATCCCCGTGGCCGCCGCGCTGGGCGCCGCCGCGGACGCGCTCGCCGTCACCACGCCCTCGGCGGCGGCCGACGCGCTCCGCCTGCTGCGCGCCGAGGACGCGGGCCGCGCGGCCCTGCTGGTGGGCGGAGCCCAGGCGGCACCCGCTCCGGCGGGCGTTCCCGGCCAGGCGGGGGAGACCGGCGAGCAGGCGCGCGACCGTACGCGTGCCGACGTGCCGGGACCTGCCGTGCCGCCGGGCGCCGGCTCCGTACCGCCGCCCGGCGATCCGGCGGCACCGGCACCGGCACCGGCACCGGCAGCGGCGGCGGCAGCGGGTCTGCCCGGGCAGGCGGTCGCCTCGCGGGACGCCGGATCCCGCTCCGTCCTGTGCGCCGGGACGGCCGGGCCCCGGGTCGCCGATCTGGTGCGCGGGCCCGCCGCGCTGCTGGAGTCCGTGGCGCGGCTGGTCAGGGACATGGTGGTCGTCGCGACGCTGGAGGACGCCGAGCGACTGGTGGCCGCGCGGCCCGGCGTGATCGCGGTGACCGGCGACGGGGACGTGCTCGGCGCGCACTTCGCGCACGGGGGCTCCGCCGGGGCGCCGAGCCTGCTGGAGGTACGGGCCTCCGTGGACGAGGCGGCCGGCGCGCTGGCGGAGCTGGCCGTACGGTGCGACGGACTCGCCGGGGACCAGCGGGCGGCGGCCGGGCGGCGGGACGAGTGTGCCGCGCTCGTGGAGGAGCTGGCGGAGCGGCGCAGGGACGCCGACCGGGCGAAGTCCGCCGTCTCCGGGCGGCTCGGGCGGCTGTCCGGGCAGGCCGGGGGAGCCGAGGGCGAGGCCGAACGGACGGCCGCCGCCGTCGCCGGGGCGCAGGAAGCGCTGGAGCGCGCCACCGCCGAGGCCGAGGAGCTGGCCGAACGGCTGCTGGTCGCCGAGGAGTCCGCCCCCGCCGGGTACGGGGACGGGGGCGGGGACGGTGAGCCCGACACCTCGGCGCGGGACCGGCTCGCCGCCGACGGCGCCAACGCCCGGCAGACCGAGATGGAGGCGCGGCTCCAGGTCCGTACGCACGAGGAGCGCGTGAAAGGCCTCGCGGGCCGGGCCGACGGCCTCGACCGGGCGGCCCGCGCCGAGCGCGATGCGCGGGCCCGCGCGGAGCGGCGCCGGGCCCGGCTGCGCCACGAGGCGGAGGTGGCCGCCGCCGTCGCGGCCGGCGCCCGGCAGCTGCTGGCGCACGTGGAGGCGTCCGTCGTACGCGCCGAGGCCGACCGGGCCGCCGCCGAGGAGGCCGGGGCGCTCCGCGAACAGGAGCTGGCCGCCGAGCGGAACCGGGGCCGTGACCTGAAGGCCGAGCTGGACCGGCTCACCGACTCCGTCCACCGGGGCGAGGTGCTCGGCGCCGAGAAGCGGTTGCGGATCGAGCAGTTGGAGGCGAAGGCGCTGGACGAACTCGGCGTGGAGCCCGCCGGGCTGATCGCCGAGTACGGGCCTGACCAGCCCGTACCGCCGTCGTCGCCGGACAGCGCCGAGCAGCGGCCGGACGCGGGGGAGGAGCCGTCGGACGGGGAGGAGGATCCGGCTGACGGGGATACGCACCCGGCCGGGACGCCCGTCCCGTATGTGCGGGCCGAGCAGGAGAAGCGGCTGCGCGCCGCCGAACGGGCGTATCAGCGGCTCGGGAAGGTGAATCCGCTGGCGCTGGAGGAGTTCGCGGCGCTGGAGGAGCGGCATCGGTTCCTCTCCGAGCAGCTCGCCGATCTGAGGAAGACCAGGACCGATCTGCTGGAGGTGATCAGAAACGTCGACGAGCGGATCGAGCAGGTCTTCACCGCGGCGTTCCGGGACACCGCCGCGCAGTTCGAGCGTGTCTTCGCGCGGCTCTTCCCGGGCGGCGAGGGCCGGCTGATCCTGACCGATCCGGCGGACATGCTCACCACGGGGGTGGAGGTCGAGGCCAGGCCGCCGGGGAAGAAGGTCAAGCGGCTCTCCCTGCTCTCCGGCGGTGAACGGTCCCTGACAGCCGTGGCGCTGCTGGTGTCGATCTTCAAGGCGAGGCCCAGCCCGTTCTATGTGATGGACGAGGTCGAGGCGGCGCTCGACGACACCAATCTCCAGCGGCTGATCCTGCTCATGCGCGAGCTGCGGGAGAGCTCCCAGCTGATCGTGATCACGCATCAGAAACGCACGATGGAGGTCGCGGACGCGCTCTACGGGGTGTCCATGCAGGGCGACGGGGTCTCGAAGGTCGTCAGCCAGCGTCTGCGCTGATGCCGTCCCTTGCTGATCCGCCCCTCGGTGATCCGTCCCTCTTCACCTGCTGTCTTCATGTTTTGAACATTTAGTTCACGGGTGCCAGGGGACCAAACCCCCTTTACCGCAGCATTGCCGAGGAGCCCCTGGAGTAATGCTTCATAGGTTGAAGGATTACGCTCGTTCGTGTTGCTTTTGCCTTCAAGTGGTGCCTGACGACAAGTTATGACCCACTGGAAGGGCTCGCCGACCCCACGCCCGGCAACGCAGCCGGGCGGCTCCAGGAGTACACGTGACCAGCACAGCGCAGGTTCCGCCGCCCAGCGGCCGAGCGGCTCAGCCCGAGCACATCGGGCACATCATCTTCATCACGGCGGCAGCCGCGATGGGCGGCTTCCTCTTCGGCTACGACAGCTCGGTCATCAACGGCGCCGTCGAGGCCATCCGCGACCGGTACGACATCGGCTCCGCCGCCCTCGCGCAGGTCATCGCCATCGCCCTGATCGGCTGCGCGATCGGCGCCGCCACGGCCGGCCGGATCGCCGACCGTATCGGCCGCATCCGCTGCATGCAGATCTCCGCCGGCCTCTTCACCATCAGCGCCGTCGGATCCGCGCTGCCCTTCGACATCTACGACCTCGCGTTCTGGCGCGTCATCGGCGGCTTCGCGATCGGCATGGCGTCGGTGATCGGCCCGGCGTACATCGCCGAGGTCTCCCCGGCGGCGTACCGCGGCCGGCTCGGCTCCTTCCAGCAGGCCGCGATCGTGATCGGTATCGCCATCTCCCAGCTGGTGAACTACGGCATCCTCCAGCTCGCCGACGGCGACCAGCGCGGCAGGATCGCCGGTCTTGAGGCCTGGCAGTGGATGCTCGGTGTGATGGTCGTCCCGGCGCTGCTGTACGGCCTGCTCTCCTTCGCGATCCCCGAGTCCCCGCGCTTCCTGATCTCGGTGGGCCGGGTGGACCGCGCCAAGGAGGTGCTCGCCGAGGTCGAGAGCGAGGGCGTCGACCTGGACGCCCGGGTCGCCGAGATCGAGCACGCGATGCACCGCGAGCACAAGTCGACCTTCAAGGACCTGATGGGCAGCCGGTTCGGCTTCCTGCCCATCGTCTGGATCGGCATCGGCCTCTCCGTCTTCCAGCAACTCGTCGGCATCAATGTCGCCTTCTACTACTCGGCGACGCTCTGGCAGTCGGTCGGTATCGATCCGTCCGGCTCGTTCTTCTATTCGTTCACGACGTCGATCGTGAACATCATCGGCACGGTGATCGCGATGGTCCTGGTCGACCGGGTCGGCCGTAAGCCGCTCGCGCTGACCGGTTCCATCGGAATGGCGGTCGCGCTCGCCTTTGAAGCGTGGGCGTTCTCGGCGAAACTCGTGGACGGCAAGCTGCCGAACACCGAGGGGACCGTCGCGCTCGTCGCGGCCCATGTGTTCGTGCTGTTCTTCGCGCTGTCCTGGGGCGTCATCGTCTGGGTCTTCCTCGGCGAGATGTTCCCCAACCGGATCCGCGCCGCCGCGCTCGGTGTCGCCGCCTCGGCGCAGTGGATCGCCAACTGGGCCATCACCGCGAGTTTCCCGAGCCTGGCCGACTGGAATCTCTCCGGTACGTACGTGATCTACGCCTGCTTCGCCACCCTCTCCATCCCGTTCGTGGTCCTGTTCGTAAAGGAGACGAAGGGCAAGACACTGGAAGAGATGGGATAACCGCGGGACGGTTCCGTGGCTGATACTGAGTGGGTTATGGAAACCGTCATCCTTGTTGTAGTCATCGCCCTGGTCGCCATCGGCGCCATCGGCGGGCTCGTGGTCGGCAGCCGCAAGAAGAAGCTGCCGCCCTCGGCGCCGTCGAGCACACCGACCATCACCGCTCCGCCCGCCGAGCCGCACGTCGGTGACGAGGCGGAGACCCCGCGCGACGAACCGCGCCGCACGATCGAGGAGGTCGGCCTACCGGACTCCGGCGGCGCGCCGGTCGCCGTCGAGGAACCGGTCCTGGGCGCACCGCCCACGATCGAGATCCCAGAACCGTCCGCCGGCCGGCTGGTCCGGCTGCGCGCGCGGCTCGCCCGTTCGCAGAACGCCCTCGGCAAGGGGCTGCTCACGCTGCTCTCCAGGGAGCACCTGGACGACGAGACGTGGGAGGAGATCGAGGACACCCTGCTGGCCGCCGACGTCGGCGTCGCGCCGACCCACGAGCTGGTGGAGCGGCTGCGCGAGCGGGTAAGGGTGCTCGGCACGCGTACCCCGCAGGAGCTGCGCACGCTGCTGCGGGAGGAGCTCGTCCTGCTGCTCGACCCGGAGTCGGACCGCGTGGTCAAGACCGAGAGCGGGCTGGACACCCCGGCCGTCGTGATGGTCGTCGGGGTCAACGGCACCGGCAAGACCACGACGACCGGCAAGCTGGCGCGGGTGCTGGTCGCGGACGGGCGCTCGGTCGTGCTCGGCGCGGCGGACACCTTCCGAGCCGCCGCCGCTGACCAGCTCCAGACCTGGGGCGAGCGGGTCGGCGCCCGTACCGTACGCGGTCCCGAGGGCGGTGACCCGGCGTCCGTGGCGTTCGACGCGGTCAAGGAGGGCATCGCGGAGGGCGCGGACGTCGTCCTCATCGACACGGCGGGCCGGCTGCACACCAAGACCGGTCTGATGGACGAGCTGGGCAAGGTCAAGCGGGTCGTGGAGAAGCACGGCCCGCTGGACGAGGTGCTGCTCGTGCTGGACGCCACCACCGGGCAGAACGGGCTGGTGCAGGCGCGGGTGTTCGCGGAGGTCGTGGACATCACCGGCATCGTGCTGACCAAGCTGGACGGTACGGCCAAGGGCGGCATCGTGATCGCGGTCCAGCGGGAGCTGGGCGTGCCGGTGAAGCTGGTGGGGCTGGGGGAGGGGCCGGACGATCTGGCTCCGTTCGAGCCCGAGGCGTTTGTGGACGCGCTGATCGGCGACTGACGTCACGACGTGCTGACGTCGGGGACGGACCACGGTGCGGGGTTACGGGCGGAGGCGGCCCGTAACCCCGCACCCGTATCCCGATCCCGCCGATTCCGCCGATTCCGCCGTGCCCGCCGATCCCGACGTGCCCGGTCCGTTCCGAAGGCCGCCCGCGCACGCCCCGCCCCGTACACGTCCCGGTGTCACCCCGGGGCGAAGCGGTGGCAGAGGTACGCCAGGGTGCCGAGCAGCAGCCGGGCCTGCGGCGGGGCCGCCGCCGTGTCCAGGGACGGCGGCCGGAGCCAGCGCACCGGGCCGAGGCCGGCCGGCCGGGTCGGCGGCGCCGCGACATGGGCGCCGGGCCCCAGCGCGTGCAGATCGAGGCCGGCGTCGTCCCAGCCCATCCGGTAGAGCAGCGCCGGGAGTTCCGCGGCGGCGCCCGGCGCGACGAAGAACTGCGCCCGCCCGGCCGGGGTCACCGTCACCGGCCCCACGGGGAGCCCCATCCGCTCCAGCCGCACCAGCGCGCGGCTGCCGGCCGGTTCGGCGACATCGATGACGTCGAAGCCCCGGCCCACCGGGAGCAGGACGGACGCGCCGGGCACCGCGGACCACGCCCTGGTGATCTCGGCGAGCGTCGAGCCCGCCGGGATCTCGCCCCGGCCCTGCGGATGCGCGCCGGGCTCGGGGCAGGCCGGGTCGCCGCAGGAGCACCGCCCGTCCGGTGCCCGGGCGCCGGGGACGACGTCCCAGCCCCAGAGCCCCGTGTACTCCGCCACCTCGATGCACTCCGCGGCGCGCCCGCGGCGGCGCGAGCCGGACCGCATCTCCCGGATCTCCCGGATACCGCCGATCGTGAAACCCATGCCCCCTCCAACGGGTGAACTCGCCGGTGGTTACGTGTCGCAGTCTGCCTGTTACTCTGCGTCGCCTCCGGGGTGATCGGGGCGGCGCAAAGAAGCATTCAGGGGTGTGCGAAGTGAATTACGCGCCCCGGCGTGCGACGTTTTGGCCGTTCCCTGACCGTGACGTGTCAAGTCAATCGCGCTCTGACGTGCACGAGTTCATTCGAAGGGGTGGCGAATGGTGGCGATTCTGTGAGCACCCTCGCCGAAGGGGTGATCGTAGGATTACTTTCGGTACACGGGCTCGGGGGATAACGGTCCTGTGGGTATGCCAAAGGCAACTCGGTTTCCTGTTCGAAGGGGTGCATCCTCCGGACACAGAGCCATCACTCACGGCATTCTGATACCGGTCCGCACGGCGAGAGCCGTGACGCGACAAGGGCTTCACAGGTTTCGGCGGATGGGGGCGTTCCAGTGGACGGCGGCGGCGCGGACGGTACGACCACGGGCAAACGTCCGAACGGACAACTCGGCTCGTGGTTCATGCGCAGCGGCTGGTCCAAGGGCGAGCTGGCACGGCAGGTCAACCGCAGGGCACGCCAGATGGGCGCGCACCACATCAGCACCGACACCTCCCGGGTACGCCGCTGGCTCGACGGCGAACAGCCCCGCGAGCCGATCCCCCGCATCCTCTCCGAGCTGTTCTCCGAGCGCTTCGGCGCCGTCATCGCCGTCGAGGACCTCGGACTGCGCTCCGCGCACCAGTCGCCCTCGGTGTCCGGCGTCGATCTGCCCTGGACGGGACCGCAGACGGTCGCCCTGATCAGCGAGTTCTCCCGCAGCGATCTGATGCTGGCGCGCCGCGGCTTCCTCGGCACCTCCTTAGTGCTCGCCGCCGGGCCAGGGCTCGTGGAGCCCATGCAGCGCTGGCTGGTGCCCACCCCGGCCGGCGATCAGGGCCGTACCGATCCCGGGCCGGCCGCCCCGTCCCGCGTACCGCAGCTCTCCGGGCCCGAACTCGACCTGCTGGAGTCGACCACCGCGTGCTTCCGGCTCTGGGACGCCCAGTGCGGCGGCGGACTGCGGCGCAAGGCCGTCGTCGGGCAGCTCCACGAGCTGACCGACCTGCTCCAGGAGTCGCACCCGGAGGCCACCTCCCGGCGGCTCTTCCGGTGCGCCGCCGAGCTCGCCGAGCTGGCGGGCTGGATGAGCTACGACGTCGGCCTCCAGCCCACCGCCCAGAAGTACTTCGTCCTGGCCCTGCACGCCGCCAAGGAAGCCGGGGACAAACCGCTCGGCTCGTACATCCTGTCGTCCATGAGCCGGCAGATGATCCACCTGGGCCGGCCCGACGACGCGCTGGAACTGATCCATCTCGCCCAGTACGGAAGCCGCGACCGCGCCACCCCCAGGACCCAGGCGATGCTGTATGCGATGGAGGCCCGGGCATACGCCAATATGGGCCAGCCGAGCAGGACCAAGCGCGCCGTCCGGATGGCCGAGGACACCTTCTCCGACATCGGCCTGGACAGTGAGCCGGAGCCCGACTGGATCCGCTTCTTCTCCGAAGCCGAGCTGAACGGCGAGAACGCCCACTCGTACCGGGATCTGGCCTATTTCGCCGGCCGCAGCCCCACCTACGCCTCCCTCGCCGAGCCGGTCATGCGGCGCGCCGTGGAGCTGTTCGCCAAGGACGACGACCACCAGCGGTCGTATGCGCTGAACCTCATCGGCATGGCCACCGTCCACCTCCTCAACCGGGAGCCCGAGCAGTCCGCGGACCTTGCGGAGCAAGCCATGCGGGTGGCCGGCAAGGTCCGCTCGGAGCGGGTCAACACCCGGCTCCGCAAGACCCTCTCCACCGCCGCCAGGGACTTCGGGGACGTCGCCGATGTCGTCGATCTCACCGAGCGGCTCGCCGCCCGCCTCCCCGAGTCCGCGGAGGCCGTCTGAACTGCGGACATACCGTCCGCACCGCCCAGGCTCCGGCCGCGGCGCTCACCCCGTACAGCCCGACACGGCTCCCCCGCCGCCAGGACAGCAGGGTGACCGCCGCGGCCGGTTTACGACGTCCGGAAAGGGCGTTCACGGCCCTGTGGCGAGATCTGCCGGTTCACCGGGTCGTAACACACGGGACACCTTCGTCACCCGTGCGAAACGTCGAGCTGCACT
The DNA here is from genome assembly GCF_040701725.1 of Streptomyces sp. NPDC093109. Taxonomy (NCBI): domain Bacteria; kingdom Bacillati; phylum Actinomycetota; class Actinomycetes; order Kitasatosporales; family Streptomycetaceae; genus Streptomyces; species Streptomyces sp. NPDC093109. Next base: position 146,130 of record NZ_JBFBEZ010000013.1, on the reverse strand, counting down.
GACCGAAACGGCGCTGCGCGAATCTCCTCAGCATTAGTCGGCCCTCAAACGTGAGCATCCGCACGGGCCGTTCCCACCCACGAGGAGACGCTGGCCTTGAATGGCGCAGATACCGCATTCGTACTGATCAGTGCCGCGCTCGTCATGCTGATGACGCCCGGCCTGGCATTCTTCTACGGCGGCATGGTGCGGGTGAAGAGCGCCCTCAACATGCTCATGATGTCCCTGATCTCGCTCGCCATCGTCAGCGTGGTGTGGGTCCTCTACGGGTACTCACTGACCTTCGGTGACGACATCGGCGGCGGGCTCCTGGGCAACCTGGACCACATCGGCTTCAAGGGCATCGGGGTCGACACCCTGACCGGAGGCAAGGAAGGCATCCCCGTCTTCGCCTTCGCCCTGTTCCAGATGATGTTCGCCATCCTCACCCCCGCGCTGATGAGCGGCGCACTCGCCGACCGCGTGAAGTTCAGCGCCTGGGCGCTGTTCATCACCCTGTGGGTCTCCATCGTCTACTTCCCGGTCGCGCACTGGGTCTGGAGCTCCGACGGCTGGCTGCACTCCCTCGGCGTGATCGACTTCGCGGGTGGTACCGCGGTCCACATCAACGCCGGTGTCGGAGCACTCGCCGCGGTCCTGGTCGTCGGCAAGCGCATCGGATTCAAGAAGGACCCGATGCGGCCGCACAGCCTGCCGCTCGTCATCCTCGGCATGGCGCTCCTGTGGTTCGGCTGGTTCGGCTTCAACGCCGGCTCCGAGCTGGCCGCCGACGGCACCGCCGCGCTCATGGCCTTCAACACACAGATCGCCACCGCCGCCGCGATGGTCGGCTGGCTCGCCTACGAGCGGATCCGGCACGGCGCGTTCACCACGCTCGGTGCCGCCTCCGGCGCCGTCGCGGGCCTCGTCGCCATCACCCCGTCCGGCGCCAACGTCAGCCCCTTCGGCGCCATCCTCATCGGAATCGTCGCCGGCGCTGTCTGCTCCTGGGCCGTCAGCCTCAAGTACAAGCTCGGCTACGACGACTCCCTGGACGTCGTCGGCGTCCACCTCGTCGGCGGTGTCATCGGCACCCTGCTCGTCGGCCTGCTGGCCACGGACGGCCTGGGCGGTCTCGAGCAGTTCGGCAAGCAGGCGGTCGGCGCCTTCTCGGTGATGGCGTACTCGTTCGTCGTCTCCTGGATCCTCGCCAAGATCGTCGACGCCACCATCGGCTTCCGCGCCTCTGAGGACGACGAGACCAGCGGTGTCGACATGGCATACCACGCGGAATCCGCCTACGACTACAGCGCGGTGGGGGGCTCCCCGTCGGGCCGTAGTAGCGTCGCCGCCTCGACCGAGACCCTCGCCACGGCGACGAACAAGAAGGTGGACGCATGAAGCTCATCACCGCAGTCGTGAAGCCACACCGACTGGACGAGATCAAGGAGGCGCTCCAGGCCTTCGGTGTCCAGGGGCTCACGGTCACGGAGGCCAGCGGATACGGCCGGCAGCGCGGCCACACCGAGGTCTACCGGGGTGCGGAGTACACCGTCGACCTCGTACCGAAGATCCGTATCGAGGTACTGGTCGAGGACGGCGACGCCGAACAGCTCATCGATGTGGTGGTCAAGGCCGCCCGCACCGGCAAGATCGGTGACGGGAAGGTATGGAGCGTGCCGGTCGACACGGCGGTCCGGGTACGGACCGGCGAACGCGGCCCGGACGCACTTTAGAGACGGGAACGACTGGGTGACGAGCCTCGAAGAGACCACCGAAGAGACAGACTCGGGACCCAGCGGCTACGCGGCGGCCCGGCTGCGCCTCCTCCAGGAGAAGGCGCAGTCCGGGCCGCCGCGCCGTGCCGCGCTGGCCCGCCTCACCGACGACTGGCTGAACGCGCTGTTCACCACCGCCGCCCGGGAGGCAGGCGTCCGCGGCGCCGCCCTGGTCGCCGTGGGCGGCTACGGACGCGGCGAACTCTCCCCGCGCAGCGACCTCGACCTGCTGCTCCTGCACGACGGAAAATCCACCCCCGGCGCCATCGCCGCCCTGGCCGACCGCGTCTGGTACCCCGTCTGGGACCTCGGACTCGCCCTCGACCACTCCGTCAGGACCCCCGCCGAGGCGCGCAAAACCGCCGCCGAGGACCTCAAGGCACAGCTCGGACTGCTCGACGCCCGGCATGTCGCCGGCGACCTCGGCCTGGTCACCGGCGTACGCACCGCGATCCTCGCCGACTGGCGCAACACCGCGCTCAAACGCCTCCCCGCCCTCGACGAACTCTGCCGCGAGCGCGCGGAACGCCAGGGCGAGCTCCAGTTCCTGCTGGAACCCGACCTCAAGGAGGCCAGAGGCGGCCTGCGCGACGCCACCGCGCTGCGCGCCGTCGCCGCCTCCTGGCTCGCCGACGCCCCCCGCGAAGGCCTCACCGACGCCCGCCGCGCGCTCCTCGACGCCCGGGACGCCCTGCACCTGACCACCGGCCGCGCCACCGACCGGCTCGCCCTCCAGGAGCAGGACCCCGTCGCCGCCGAACTCGGCCTCCTCGACGCCGACGCCCTGCTCCGCCAGGTCTACGAGGCCGCCCGCACCGTGTCGTACGCCTCCGACGTCACCTGGCGCGAGGTGAACCGGGTGCTGCGCTCCCGGTCCGCACGCCCCCGGCTGCGCGCCATGCTCGGCAGCAAACCGATGCCCGACCGCACCCCGCTCGCCGAAGGCGTCGTCGAACACGACGGCGAGGTCGTCCTCGCCCGTACCGCCCGCCCCGAACGCGACTCCGTGCTCCCGCTGCGCGCCGCCGCGGCAGCCGCCCAGGCCGGGCTGCCGATCTCCCTGCACGCCGTACGCAGGCTCGCCCTCGCCGCCAAACCGCTGCCCGTACCGTGGCCCGCCGAGGCCCGCGAGGAACTCGTCACCCTGCTCGGCGCCGGCGAGTCCACCGTCCCCGTCTGGGAGGCGCTCGAAGCCGAAGGGCTGATCACCCGGCTGCTGCCCGACTGGGAACGGGTCCGCTGCCGCCCCCAGCGCAACCCCGTCCACACCTGGACCGTCGACCGCCACCTCGTCGAGACCGCCGTCCAGGCGTCCTCGCTGACCCGCCGCGTCGGCCGCCCCGACCTCCTCCTCGTCTGCGCCCTGCTCCACGACATCGGCAAGGGCTGGCCCGGCGACCACTCGGTGGCCGGCGAGGTCATCGCCCGCGACGTCGCCGCCAGGATCGGTTTCGACCGCGACGACACGGCCGTCGTCGCCACCGTCGTCCGCCACCACCTGCTGCTCGTCGACACCGCGACCCGCCGCGACCTGGACGACCCCGCCACCGTCGGCTCCGTCGCCTCCCGCGTCGGCTCCCTCACCACCCTGGAGCTCCTGCACGCCCTCACCGAGGCCGACGCCCTCGCCACCGGACCGGCCGCCTGGTCGTCCTGGCGCGCCTCACTGGTCAACGACCTCGTCGCGCGCGTGGCCGCCGTCCTCGCCGGCGACGACCCCGCGGAGCCGGAACCCACCGCGCCCAGCGCCGAACAGGAACGCCTCGCCGTCGAGGCGCTGCGCACCGGCGGCCCCGTACTCGCGCTGCACGCGCAGACCGAGCCCCCGCAGGACGGCGACCCCGCGGGCGTGCCCGAACCCGTCGGCGTCGAACTCCACATCGCCCTGCCCGACCGGCCCGGCGTGCTGCCCGCCGCCGCGGGAGTCCTCGCGCTGCACCGGCTCACCGTACGGGCGGCCGATCTGCGCGCCATCGAACTCCCCACCGAACTCGGCACCTCCGAGGTGCTCCTGCTGAGCTGGCGCGTCGCCGCCGCGTACGGCTCCCTGCCGCAGGCCGCCCGGCTCCGCGCCGATCTCGTACGGGCCCTGGACGGCTCCCTCGACATCCGCGGCAGGCTGGCCGAGCGCGAGGCCGCCTACCCGCGCCGCCGGGGCGTCCAGGCCCCGCCGCCACGCGTCACCGCCCTGCCCACCGCCTCCCAGCACGCGACCGTCATCGAGGTCCGCGCCCAGGACGCACCGGGCCTGCTGCACCGCATCGGCCACGCGCTGGAGACGGCGGCGGTACGGGTACGCAGCGCGCACGTCTCCACCCTGGGAGCCAACGCGGTCGACGCCTTCTACGTGACGACGGACCGCGGCCGCCCCCTCCCGGCGACGGACGCCGCCGAACTGGCGCGCGCGGTCGAGAGCGCGCTGCGCGGCTGACGCGGACGACGCGTGACGACCGGGACGGCAGCAGCCCGTTCCGGTCGTACGCCCTCGTCGCACCTCACCCGTCCACAGGGGCAGACCCCACCGCGCGCGGCCGGATACCCTGGGGGACGGTCCGTCCGTTCCATACAACGGTCCCCACCACCCGCCCCCGACCTGAGGATCCGCGACCGCCGTGTTCGACACTCTCTCCGACCGCCTCGCAGCCACGTTCAAGAGCCTCCGGGGCAAAGGGCGCCTCAGCCCGGAGGACATCGACGCCACGGCCCGTGAGATCCGTATCGCCCTGCTCGAAGCCGACGTGGCACTGCCCGTCGTGCGCGCCTTCATCGCGAAGGTCAAGGAGCGCGCGGCCGGCGCCGAGGTCTCCCAGGCGCTGAACCCCGCCCAGCAGGTCGTCAAGATCGTCAACGAGGAGCTCGTCGGCATCCTCGGCGGCGAGACGCGGGTCCTGCGCTTCGCCAAGCAGCCGCCGACCGTGATCATGCTCGCCGGCCTCCAGGGCGCCGGTAAGACCACCCTCGCCGGAAAGCTCGGCCTCTGGCTCAAGGGCCAGGGCCACACCCCGCTGCTCGTCGCCTGTGACCTCCAGCGCCCCAACGCCGTCACCCAGCTCTCCGTCGTCGCCGACCGCGCGGGCGTCGCCGTGTACGCCCCCGAGCCGGGCAACGGCGTCGGCGACCCCGTCAAGGTCGCCAAGGACTCCATCGAGTACGCGAAGACCAAGCAGCACGACATCGTCATCGTCGACACCGCCGGCCGGCTCGGCATCGACGAGGAGCTGATGAAGCAGGCCGCGGACATCCGCGACGCCGTCAGCCCCGACGAGATCCTCTTCGTCGTCGACGCGATGATCGGCCAGGACGCGGTCAACACCGCCGAGGCCTTCCGTGACGGCGTCGGCTTCGACGGCGTCGTCCTCTCCAAGCTCGACGGCGACGCCCGCGGCGGCGCGGCCCTCTCCATCGCGCACGTCACCGGCAAGCAGATCATGTTCGCCTCCAACGGCGAGAAGCTCGACGAGTTCGACGCGTTCCACCCGGACCGCATGGCGTCCCGCATCCTCGACATGGGTGACCTCCTCACCCTCATCGAGCAGGCCGAGCGGACCTTCAGCCAGGCCGAGGCCGAGAAGATGGCCTCCAAGCTGGCGGGCAGCAAGGGCGGCAAGGACTTCACGCTCGACGACTTCCTGGCGCAGATGGAGCAGGTCAGGAAGATGGGCTCCATCTCCAAGCTGCTCGGCATGCTGCCCGGCATGGGGCAGATCAAGGACCAGATCAACAACATCGACGAACGTGACGTGGACCGCACCGCCGCGATCATCAAGTCCATGACCCCGGCCGAGCGCCACGACCCGGTCATCATCAACGGCTCCCGCCGCGCCCGCATCGCGCGCGGTTCGGGCGTCGAGGTCAGCGCCGTCAAGAACCTCGTCGAGCGCTTCTTCGAGGCCCGCAAGATGATGTCCAAGATGGCCCAGGGCGGCGGGATGCCCGGCATGCCGGGTATCCCGGGCATGGGCGGCGGCCCGGGCCGGGCGAAGAAGAAGGTCAAGCAGGCGAAGGGCAAGCAGCGCTCGGGCAATCCGATGAAGCGCAAGGCGGACGAGGCCGCGGCGGCGGAGCGCCGGGCGGGGCTGCCGGCGGGGGAGCAGGACCAGGCGTTCGAACTCCCGGACGAGTTCAAGAAGTTCATGAACTAGTTGTCGTGGTCCGGGCGGGTGTGGGGTGCGGCCGGTGCGGCCCCGTGCCGGGGGCCGATCGGCCGGCGCGTGCCCCCGTAGGGGCCGCCACCCGCCCACGCCCACCGGGCCCCGCCCAAGCCAGACAAGACACCGACCCCTACGGGGTCCGCGCGATCAGGTAGCGGAAGACGTTCGGCATCCATACCGTTCCGTCGCGCCGCAGGTGCGGATGGAGCGCCTCGCCGATTTCCTTCTCCACCTGCCGCCGGTCAGTCGCCCCGATCGCTCCGTCGAAGACGCCCGTCGACAGCAGCCCCCGGACCGCGCTGTCCTGGTCCGCGTAGCCGAAGGGGCAGGCCACCCGGCCCGAGCCGTCGGGTTCGAGGCCGGCGCGGGCCGCGACGTCCTCCAGGTCGTCGCGGTGTGCCGGGTGCCAGCCGTCCTTGCGGAGGCGGTCGGTGAGGCGGCCCGCGACCCGCAGCACCGCGTCCGTGGCACAGCGTTCGGGTGGGCCCCAGCCGGCCAGGACCACCGGGGTACCGCGGCCGGCCAGCGGGATGGCCGTGCGGAGGGCCGGCGCCAGCGCCGTCGCGTCCCGGGCCGCGGAGCCGATCGGCTGGAAGGCCGTGATCAGGTCGTACGGGGACCGGCCGGGCTCCGCGGCGGCGTCGGCCTTGGCGGCGTCGGCGATCCGGTCGGCGGGCAGCAGGGTGCCCGGCCCGTGCTCCTGGTCCGCGCCCAGCCGCTCGCGGGCCAGTGCGAGCCGTTCCGTGTCGGAGTCGACGCCGGTCACCCGCGCGCCCCGGGTGGCGGCGAGCACCAGGGCGAGCCCCGAGCCGCAGCCGAGGCCGAGCACCCGGGTCCCGGCGCGGACCTCCAGGCGTTCGTACACCGCTTCGTAGAGCGGTACCAGCATCCGTTCCTGGATCTCCGCCCAGTCACGCGCGCGCGTGACATGGCCGTCGTCGCGCTGGACGAGCGTACGTGTCATGGATAGCGCCCCAATCCGCCGAGAGGTCCGTGGTGTCCTGCTGGACAGCCCCCCGTGTATCGCGCGCTCACATCCCCCGAATGCCAGGGAACTCCCCATCCGGGCCCGCGTCCAGTGGGTGACGGGCCACCTCGGGTGTGCCGGGCGGTGGTTGGGCGGCGGGCCGCGGGGGCGCGTGTGGTGCTCGGCGAGCGGTTCCGGCCATCTCGGAAAGCTGCCGGTGACCCCGGTGTACGGGAAGAGCCGAGGTGGGGCGCCCGCGCCGGGCGGCGGTGCTGCGCGGGTGGGGGCGGATTGGGCCATACGGGTGTGGATCGAGGCGTGGCGAGCCCGTCCGGAAACGCGCGCCGACGGCCGGGGCGGTGCGGGAATTGGATTGTGCCCCCGGTACTGTCACCGTCGAGGCCGCGCCCGCCGGCGGCGCCGCCGCGCGCCCGGTGACCGGCGCGAACGGCGCGAGGGAGCCCGTAGACGTAGATCGTCTACGCGTGGCTGCGTACCCGGCGCTACGTACCGGCTTGCGAGGGGCTGCGAGGCTTTCTCCGCAGATCGACGCACCCGCCCTCGTCAGGACGCATCAAGGGCAACTGACGGGTACGTGCAAATTATTTGGGATGCCCCGTAATGGAACCCGGGAGGGTTCCGGCTCGTTGTTCACGACGTGAGCACGACACCACCTGTTCTCGCCGCAGAGCTGGCGCAGGCGTGGGCCGATATTCAGCGGTCCCACCCCGAGCTGCCGGATCTTGCCGCGCCAGAGTCCCTGATCGGAGAGTCGTCGTCCGCCTGCGGCGCCGAGCTCTCCTTCGAACGACTGCTTCACGAAGCGGTCCACGGCATCGCCGCGGCCAGAGGTGTCCGGGACACCTCGCGCGCGGGCCGCTACCACAACCGCCGATTCCTGGCGATCGCCGAGGAGATGGGCCTCGACCATCCCGATGAACCGCATGCCAGCAGCGGTTTCTCGCTGGTCGCGCTCAGCCCCGAGGCCAAGCGCCGTTACCGCCCGACCATCGAGCGACTCCAGCGCGCCCTCAAGGCGCACACGGTCGCGACGGCCGCCGACACCAAGCGCAGCTTCCGGGGTCCGGCCGCCCGGCACGGCTCCTCCGGGGGTGGTGTCCGGGTCAAGGCGGTCTGCGACTGCGGCCGGAACGTACGGGTCGTCCCGTCCGTCCTGGCCCAGGCGCCGATCGTCTGCGGTGGCTGCGGCAAGCCCTTCCGCATCCCGGAAGCGGTCGCCGCCGCGAGCTGATCCCGGTCTCGCGGATCCTGCCGTACCCCGGGCCGGTCAGGTCCCGGTCCGGGGTGTGGCAGAATGGCCAGCCGTACTCGACAGTCGCACAGGACCCCTCTCTCCTCCGGCTGACGCGTCCATCGGGCAGATCGGGTACCGCAACCCCACGCGGCTCCTGCTACGCCCAACCACGTCAAGACCAGGAGACACCACTCCAGTGGCAGTCAAGATCAAGCTGAAGCGTCTGGGCAAGATCCGTTCGCCTCACTACCGCATCATCGTCGCCGACTCCCGTACCCGCCGTGACGGCCGGGCCATCGAGGAGATCGGTCTGTACCACCCGGTGCAGAACCCCTCGCGTATCGAGGTCGACTCGGACCGCGCGCGTTACTGGCTCTCCGTCGGCGCCCAGCCGACCGAGCCGGTTCTCGCGATCCTGAAGCTCACCGGTGACTGGCAGGCGCACAAGGGCCTGCCGGCCCCCGCGCCGCTGCTGCAGCCGGAGCCGAAGGCCGACAAGCGGGCGCTCTTCGAGGCGCTCACGAAGGACGGCGACGAGCCCAAGGGTGAGGCCATCACCCCGAAGGCCAAGAAGGCCGACAAGAAGGCGGACGAGGCCGAGTCCTCGGCGGCCGCCGAGTCGACCGAGGCCTGAGCATGCTCGAGGAGGCTCTTGAGCACCTCGTGAAGGGCATCGTCGACAATCCGGACGAAGTGCAGGTCGCCTCGCGCAACCTGCGGCGCGGCCGGGTGCTGGAGGTCCGGGTCCACCCCGACGACCTCGGCAAGGTGATCGGCCGTAACGGCCGCACCGCACGTGCTCTGCGGACCGTTGTGGGCGCCATCGGCGGCCGCGGCATCCGCGTCGACCTCATCGACGTGGACCAGGTCCGCTGACACCGCAGAACACCGGCACGGGCCGGGGAGGGCCACCGCCTTCCCCGGCTCGTGCTGTTTTGGTTAATGACCGCCGCGAAGAGGTGCTGTAGTGCAGTTGGTAGTCGCGCGGATCGGCCGCGCTCATGGCATCAAGGGTGAGGTCACCGTCGAGGTGCGCACGGACGAGCCCGAACTGCGGCTCGGGCCCGGCGCCGTACTCGGCACGGAACCGGCCTCGGCCGGACCGCTGACGATCGAGACCGGCCGGGTGCACAGCGGCAGGCTGCTGCTGCGCTTCGCGGGGGTACGGGACCGTACCGGCGCCGAGGCGCTGCGCAATATCCTGCTGATCGCCGAGGTCGACCCGGAGGAGCTCCCCGAGGACCCGGAGGAGTACTACGACCATCAGCTGATGGACCTGGACGTGGTCCTGGCCGACGGTACGGAGATCGGCCGGATCACCGAGATCACCCATCTGCCCTCGCAGGACCTGTTCATCGTGGAGCGCCCGGACGGCAGCGAGGTGATGATCCCGTTCGTCGAGGAGATCGTCACCGAGATCGACCTCACCGAGCAGCGGGCCGTCATCGACCCGCCGCCGGGGCTGATCGACGACCGGGCGGAGATCGCCTCCACCCGCGAGGAGGACGCCACGACGGACGCCGGGGACGGCGACCGATGAGGCTCGATGTCGTCACGATCTTCCCGGAGTATCTGGAGCCGCTGAACGTCTCGCTCGTCGGCAAGGCGCGCGCCCGCGGGCGGCTCGACGTCCACGTGCACGACCTGCGGGAGTGGACGTACGACCGGCACAACACGGTGGACGACACCCCGTACGGCGGCGGACCCGGCATGGTCATGAAGACCGGGCCCTGGGGCGAGGCGCTGGACGAGATCCTGGCGGACGGGTACGAGGCGGACGCCCACGGCCCGGTCATGGTGGTCCCCACCCCCAGCGGCCGGCCGTTCACCCAGGAACTCGCCGTCGAGCTCTCCGAGCGCCCCTGGCTGGTCTTCGCGCCCGCCCGGTACGAGGGCATCGACCGCCGGGTCGTCGACGAGTACGCGACCCGGCTCCCCGTCGTCGAGGTCTCCATCGGCGACTACGTGCTCGCCGGCGGCGAGGCGGCCGTACTGGTGATCACCGAGGCCGTGGCCCGGCTGCTGCCCGGGGTCCTCGGCAACGCCGAGTCGCACCGCGACGACTCCTTCGCCCCCGGCGCCATGGCCGACCTGCTGGAGGGGCCCGTCTACACCAAGCCGCCCGAGTGGCGCGGCCGGGGGATCCCGGACGTGCTGCTCAGCGGCCACCACGGTCGGATCGCGCGGTGGCGGCGGGACGAGGCGTTCCGGCGTACGGCGCTCAACCGGCCCGATCTGATCGAACGGTGCGACTCCGCAGGCTTCGACAAGAAGGACCGCGAGACGCTCTCCATCCTGGGCTGGGCGCCCGAGCCCGGTGGCCGATTTTGGCGCAGGCCCGACACCGTGGAAGAATAGGCCGCTGCTGTGCGTCCGGCGTGCGCCCCTGCCACAGGGGGAACGACGCCCGCCCGGCGCGAACGGCACTCATACTCTCTCCCGATCATCCGCTGATGACCTGTGGCATCAGCGAGGAAGCAGACCCACATGTCCAACCTGCTCAGCACGGTCGACGCCGCGTCGCTCCGCAGCGACCTGCCCGCCTTCCGTCCCGGTGACACCGTGAACGTCCACGTGCGTGTCATCGAGGGCAACCGCTCCCGTATCCAGCAGTTCAAGGGCGTGGTCATCCGCCGTCAGGGCTCTGGCGTCAGCGAGACCTTCACGGTCCGCAAGGTCTCCTTCTCCGTCGGTGTCGAGCGCACCTTCCCGGTCCACAGCCCGATCTTCGAGAAGATCGAGCTGGTGAGCCGCGGTGACGTCCGCCGCGCCAAGCTGTACTACCTCCGTGAGCTGCGCGGCAAGGCCGCGAAGATCAAGGAGAAGCGCGACAGGTAGTCGCGCCGGGTCCACAAGGCGGCCGGATAAGATCTGGCCCCGATGGACACCGAAACGCAAGCGACCGAGCGCGACCGTTCTTCCGACACCCCCGAGGTGGACGGAGAGCGGTCGCGTTTCGCGCGTTTCGGCCCCGGAAGGCTTTCCTGGCGGTGCGTCGGACTGCTGAGTATTGCCTGCGCCGTTTTCGTACTGCTCTTCAGTACCTTCGTGCTCCAGCCCTTCCTGATTCCCAGTGGCTCGATGGAGCCGACTCTCCAGGTGGGGGACCGGGTGCTCGTCAACAAGTTGGCGTACCGTTTCGGTACCGAGCCGGAGCGCGGTGATGTGGTCGTGTTCGACGGGACCGGATCCTTCGTCCAGGAGCCCCCGGAGGAGAACCCCGTCACCACCCTGCTGCACGGGGCAGCCGCGGCCCTCGGTCTCGCGGAGCCCGCCGAGACCGACTTCGTCAAGCGCGTGGTCGGTGTGGGAGGCGATCGGGTGGTCTGCTGCGACAAGGGGGGCAGGGTCGAAGTGAACGGCAGAGCGGTCGAGGAGCGGTATCTGTACCCGGGGGACGCGCCCTCTGAGGTCCCCTTCGACATCGTGGTGCCCGAGGGAACCCTGTGGGTGATGGGCGATCACCGCGCCAACTCGCGGGACTCCCGCGACCACCTCGGCGAGCCCGGCGGCGGCATGGTCCCCGTCGGCAGAGTGATCGGCAGAGTGGACCGGATCGGCTGGCCGCTGGGCCACTGGAGCGGCCTGAGCCGTACGGACGCCTTCCGGGACGTGCCGGGGCCGGGAGGCTCGCATGGGTAAACGTGGACGTACCGCGGCCCACGGGTCCGACACCCGGCTGCCCACCGGCAGCCGGCCCACCACGGGCCGGGCACTGCCGGGCCGGGCCGAGCGGCGCAAGCTCGCCCGCCGGGTCAAGACGCGCCGGCAGCGCAACGCGATGAAGGAGATCCCGATCCTCATCACGGTGGCGCTGCTGATCGCCGTCGTCCTCAAGACGTTCCTGGTGCAGGCGTTCGTCATCCCGTCGGGCTCCATGGAAGCGACGATCCAGGTCAGCGACCGGGTCCTGGTGGACAAGCTGACGCCGTGGTTCGGCTCGAAGCCGCAGCGCGGCGATGTGATGGTCTTCAAGGATCCCGGCGGCTGGCTCGACGACGAGCAGCCCCCGCCGGACACCTCGCCCGCCGTGATCAAGAAGTTCAAGGAAGGGCTGACCCTGATCGGGCTGCTGCCGTCCGCGGACGAGCAGGACCTGATCAAGCGCGTGGTCGGCGTCGGCGGCGACACCGTCAAATGTTGTGACGCCGCCGGCAAAGTCACCGTCAACGGAATGCCCCTCACCGAGCCCTATCTCTACCCGGGCAACGCGCCCTCCACGATCCCGTTCGAGGTGAAGGTCCCCGCCGGCCGGTACTTCGTCATGGGTGACCACCGGTCCAATTCGGCCGATTCGCGCTTCCATCTCCAGGAGGGATTCAGCGGTACGGTCTCCCAGGACGAGGTGGTCGGGCGCGCGGTCTACATCGCCTGGCCCTTCGGGCACTGGAGCGGTCTGGAGCAGCGCGACACGTACTCCTCCGTTCCCGACGTGCCCACCGCCCCCGCCGGGCCCGCTGCGCCGACACCGGCACTGGGGCTGTCGAATAGTGTGTCCCCGCGAGATCTGAACGGATTGCTGCGGCTCCCGAGCCCTGCGGAACTCCCGCTCGTTATGGGAGTGGTGGGCCTGTCCCGTCTCCGGGACAGGCGATCTCACGGAGTATTCGCACGGAGTAAGGAGTGGATGTGGGGGATGTGGCGGTCGGCGCACGATCCGGACACGACGATCCCGAGGAGGGACGCGAGCAGCTCGCCGAGTCGCCCGAAGCCGTGACGGACGAGACGATGCGCATCAGGAGTATCGGCGGTGAGCCCGGTTCCGGCACCGGAGGCGGGACGGGCGGCGGGACCGGGACCGGTGGCGGGACCGGCGGCGGTGGGAACATCGGCGGTGACCAGGACGGCAGGGCCGATGACGGCACTGCCGACGCGGCACGGAAGCCGCGCTCCTTCTGGAAGGAGCTGCCGCTGCTCATCCTGATCGCGCTTGCGCTCGCGCTGGTGATCAAGACCTTCCTGGTCCAGGCGTTCTCGATCCCGTCGGACTCGATGCAGGACACCCTCCAGCGGGGCGACCGGGTGCTGGTGGACAAGCTCACCCCCTGGTTCGGATCCGAGCCGGAGCGCGGCGAGGTCGTGGTCTTCCACGACCCGGACAACTGGCTCGGGGACACCCCCGCGGTGGACCCGAACGCGGTGCAGAAGGTCCTGAGCTGGATCGGTCTGATGCCGTCGTCCGAGGAGAAGGACCTGATCAAGCGGGTCATCGCGGTCGGCGGGGACACGGTGGAGTGCAAGAAGGGCGGCAAGGTCCAGGTCAATGGACACGCGCTCAACGAGACGGATTACATCTATCCGGGCAACACCCCCTGTGACGACAAGCCCTTCGGCCCCCTCAAGGTGCCCGAGGGCCGGATCTGGGTGATGGGCGACCACCGGCAGAACTCGCTGGACTCGCGCTACCACCAGGAGCTGGACGGGAACGGCACCGTTCCCAACAGCAAGGTCGTCGGCCGCGCGTTCGTGGTGGCCTGGCCGGTCAACCGCTGGTCGACGCTGCCCGTGCCCGGTACCTTCGACCAGTCGGGCCTGAGCGCGGCGGCGGCGGTCGCGCCGGCCGCGGTACCCGGAGCGCTCGGCCTGGCCGGAGCGGTCCCGCTCGTGCTCTGGCGCAGGCGGAGGCTGACCCGCGGACGTACCGACGGGTAGGGTGCCGTCCCGGATCGTCTATCTCCGAGGGCCGCGCACTCCGTCGTACGGAGTGATCGTTCTCCGGAACGGGGGAGGGCTGGGATGAGCGGAACAGCGGGACGTACGAACGGCGGCCGCGGTCGCCTCGGCAGTGTGCTGTCGGGGCTGGCCGTGGCCGTCGGCTGTGTGCTCTTCCTCGGCGGGTTCGCCTGGGCGGCCGTCGAGTACCGGCCGTACGCCGTGCCGACCAACTCGATGGACCCGACGATCAAGGCCGGGGACCGGGTGCTGGCGCAGCGGATATCCGGGGGCGAGGTGCGCCGGGGCGATGTGGTGGTCTTCAGCGACGAGCAGTGGGCCAATATGCCGATGGTCAAGCGGGTGGTCGGAGTCGGCGGCGACAAGATCGCCTGTTGCGACAGCGACGGCCGGCTGACCGTCAATGGCAAGGCGGTCGACGAACCGTATGTGAAGGGGATGCTCGGCGGGCGGGCGTCCTCGACCGACTTCTCCGCGACCGTGCCCTCCGGCCAGTTGTTCCTGCTCGGTGATGAGCGCAGCGGCTCCCTGGACTCCCGGGTCCATCTGGAGGACGCGGCGCAGGGCTCGGTGCCGCGCACGGTGGTGGACGCGCGGGTGGACGCGGTCGTCTGGCCCCTGGGCGGACTGATCGGGCGGCCCGAGGGCTTCGCGGCCCTGCCGGGCGGGGTGTCGCAACCGGGCCCGGTGCGGCTGATCGTCGCGGCGGTGCTGGCCGGGGTGGCGCTGATTCTCGGCGGCGCGGCGTACGCACCGGTGGCGGGATGGCTGTCCCGGGCACGGTCGGGCAGGGGCGCCCGGAGCGCGGAGGGGGTGGCCGCGGATGCCGGCCGATGACGCGGTACGGGACGGGCAGGCACCCGGCGGCGGGCTGCGCAGAGTGGCACGGGTGGTGCTGCTGGACCCCGAGGACCGGATTCTGCTGATGCACGGCCATGAGCCGGAGGATCCGGACAACGCCTGGTGGTTCACGCCCGGCGGCGGTCTGGAGGGCGACGAGAGCCGGGCGGAGGCCGCGCTGCGGGAGCTGGCCGAGGAGACCGGGATCACCCGGGTGGAGCTGGGGCCGGTGCTCTGGCGCAGGACGTGCTCCTTCCCGTTCGACGGCCGCCGCTGGAACCAGGACGAGTGGTACTTCCTGGCCCGTACCGCACAGACCGAGTTCTCCCCCGGCGGGCTCACCGAACTGGAACTGCGCAGCGTAGCGGGGATGAGGTGGTGGACCTCCGCCGAACTGTCGGCGGCGCGTGAGACGGTGTACCCGACCAGGCTCGCCGAGCTGCTGCGCACGCTGCTCGACGAGGGTCCTCCGGGTGCACCGGTGGTCCTCGCCCCCGAAAACGTCTAGTGGGCGCGGGGGCCGGAGCACAATGGGGGGACGTACGGCTGAAGGGGAACATGCCATGAGCGCCGAGGACCTCGAAAAATACGAGACCGAGATGGAGCTGAAGCTCTACCGGGAGTATCGAGACGTCGTCGGTCTGTTCAAGTACGTGATCGAGACCGAGCGGCGCTTCTATCTCACCAACGACTACGAGATGCAGGTCCACTCTGTGCAGGGTGAGGTCTTCTTCGAGGTCACCATGGCCGATGCCTGGGTCTGGGACATGTATCGGCCGGCCAGGTTCGTCAAGAAGGTGCGTGTGCTGACGTTCAAGGACGTGAATATCGAGGAGCTGAACAAGAGCGACCTCGAAATGCCCGGAGGCTGACGCACGGCCACCGCTCACTCCGGAGAGTGAGCGAGTTTTCCACAACCGGCGCCTTGTCCACCAAGATCCACCAGCTTCGGGCCGACGCGGCAGAGTCGGTGCCGGAGGTGGTGCCGATATGAACGCTACGGCGGCGCTCGGGCGATACGGCGAGGATCTGGCGGCGCGACGGCTGGTCGCGGCGGGGATGACCGTGGTGGCCCGCAACTGGCGGTGCGGCAGGACAGGCGAGATCGATATCGTGGCCAGGGACACCGAGTCCCGGGGCCACGAGGTGCTCGTCGTCTGCGAGGTGAAGACCCGCAGAGCCGATTCCTTCGAACATCCGATGGCCGCGGTCACCCCGGCCAAGGCCGACCGGCTGCGGCGGCTCGCCGCCTGCTGGCTGGAACGGTGCGGCGGCCCGCCCCCGCCCGGCGGCGTACGCATCGACCTGATCGGTGTGGTGCTGCCTGCCAGGGGCGCGCCCGTGGTCGAGCACGCGCGGGGGGTGGCCTGATGGGATTCGCGCGTGCGTGTTCGGTCGCCCTGGTCGGCGTCGAGGGAGTGGTCGTCGAGGTCCAGGCCGATCTGGAGCCGGGCGTGGCCGCCTTCACCCTGGTCGGCCTGCCCGACAAGAGCCTGGTGGAGAGCCGGGACCGGGTCAGGGCGGCGGTCGTCAACTCCGGCGGGGAGTGGCCGCAGAAGAAACTCACGGTGGGACTGAGCCCGGCCTCCGTACCGAAGAGCGGCAGCGGCTTCGACCTCGCCGTCGCGGCGGCGGTGCTCGGCGCCGCCGAGCGGATCGATCCCCGGGCCATCGCCGATCTGGTGCTGATCGGTGAACTGGGCCTGGACGGCCGGGTCCGGCCGGTGCGCGGGGTACTGCCCGCGGTGCTCGCGGCGGCCGAGGCAGGCTACCGGCAGGTCGTCGTCCCGGAGAGAACGGCGGGCGAGGCGTCCCTGGTGCCCGGTGTGTCGGTCCTCGGCGTCCGGAGCCTGCGCCAGCTGATCGCCGTCCTGACCGACGAACCCGTCCCCGACGAGCCGCAGGAGCCAGGACCGGGCCGCCCGGACCCCATGCTGGCCGGGCTGCTGGTACCCGGCGCCGGAGTGGGCACCGGCCTCGCCATCGGCGCCGGGAGCCCGGAACACCGCCCCGATCTCGCGGACGTCGCCGGACAGGACGCGGCCCGCACGGCGCTGGAGGTGTCCGCGGCGGGCGGACACCATCTGCTGCTCCACGGGCCGCCGGGCGCGGGCAAGACGATGCTGGCCGAGCGGCTGCCCGGCGTACTGCCGCCCCTGACCGAACAGGAGTCCCTGGAGGTGACCGCCGTGCACTCGGTGGCCGGGATGCTGCCGCCGGGGGAGCCGCTCGTGCGCTCCGCGCCCTACTGCGCGCCGCACCACTCGGCCACCATGCAGTCACTGGTCGGCGGCGGCAACGGGCTGCCCAGACCGGGCGCGGTGTCCCTGGCTCATAGAGGCGTTCTGTTTCTGGACGAGGCCCCGGAGTTCTCTGGCCGGGCGCTGGACGCGCTGCGGCAGCCGCTGGAGTCGGGGCATGTGGTGGTGGCGCGCAGCGCCGGGGTGGTGCGGCTGCCCGCGCGCTTTCTGATGATCCTCGCGGCCAACCCCTGTCCGTGCGGGCGGCACACCCTGCACGGCGCCGGGTGCGAGTGCCCGCCCTCGGTGATCCGCCGCTATCAGTCGCGGCTGTCAGGACCGCTCCTCGACCGGGTGGATCTGCGGGTCGGTGTCCAGCCCGTCGGACGGGCGGACCTGCTGGAACAGGGCGGCCGGGGCGAGTCGACGGCGGTGGTGGCCGCCCGGGTGCGGGAGGCCAGGGCGCGGTCGGCACACCGGCTCGCAGGCAGCCCCTGGGCCGTCAACAGCGAGGTCCCCGGGCATGAGCTGCGCACCCGCTGGCCCGTGGAGCCCGGCGCGCTCGACGCGGCCGAGCGGGACCTGGAGCGCGGCCTGCTCACCGCGCGCGGTGTGGACCGGGTGCTCCGGGTGGCCTGGACGGTCGCGGATCTCGCCGGGCGCGACCGGCCGAGGGCGCGGGACGTGGCGCTGGCGCTGGAGCTGCGCACCGGCGTCGCGCGCGGCACGGTGGCCGCGGCGGGGGCGGCGTCATGACGGCCGCCGGAACGGAGGAGCGGCTGGCCAGGGCGGCCCTCACCCGGGTGTTCGAGCCGGGGGACGAGTGCGGTGGCCAGTGGCTGCGGCGGTTCGGCGCCGTCGAACTGCTGGAGCTGCTGACCGCCCCGGACACAGGGCCGCCGCGGCTCACCGGCGCCACCGAGCAACGGCTCGGGGGCTACCGGCTGCGGGCGCGGGCGGTAGCCCCCGAGGGCGATTTGGCGGCCATCGCGGAGCTCGGCGGCCGGTTCGTCTGCCCCGGCGACCCGGAGTGGCCCAGCCAGCTCGACGACCTCGGCGCGGCCAGGCCCATCGGGCTCTGGGTGCGCGGCCGTTCGGACCTGCGTATCTGGTCACTGCGGTCCGTCGCCGTCGTGGGCGCCCGCGCGTGTACTCCTTACGGGGCACATATGGCGGCCGGGCTGGGCACCGGACTGGCCGAGCGCGGCTGGGTCGTGACCTCCGGCGCCGCGTTCGGAGTCGACGGCGCGGCCCACCGGGGCGCGCTGGCGGCCGGCGGCGCCACCGTCGCCGTACTCGCCTGCGGCGTCGACCGTGCCTATCCGCCGGGCCACGCGGAACTGATCGGACGCATCGCCGAACAGGGGCTGCTGGTCGCAGAATTGCCGCCCGGCGACCATCCCACCCGCAGCCGATTCGTCCTCCGCAACCGGGTGATCGCGGCCCTCACCAGGGGAACCGTCGTCGTGGAGGCCGAGTACCGCAGCGGCTCCCTGGTCACCGCGCGCTGCGCGCAGCGGCTCGGCCGTTTCACCATGGGCGTACCGGGACCGGCCACCAGCGGGCTCTCCGCCGGGGTGCACGAACTGCTGCGCGGGGAGGGCGTGCTGGTCACCGACGCGGCCGAAGTCGCCGAGCTGGTGGGCGACATCGGCGAGCTGGCACCGCAGCGCCGCGGTCCCGTACTCGCCAGGGATCTGCTCGATCCCGTCAGCGCCCGGGTATTGGAGGCCCTGCCGGCCCGGGGGAGCGCGGTGGGGAAAGAGATCGCGCGCGGCGCCGGCGCGACCGTCGACGAGGCGCTCGGCAGGCTGTACGAACTCCACTCGTTGGGGTTCGTCGAACGGGAGGGCGACGGGTGGCGGTTGGCCGCGTGGCCGACTCCGGCCGGCGCCGTGCGGCGAGGCGGTACTTGACCTGGGGCATTCGGGTGAAAAGGTGAGAGAGGTGATCCTCGCTCGGCCGTCGGTGACGTCCGGAGGGCCGGCGCGACCCACGTCGGCCCCGGATCGAAGGCGTGACCGACAGATACCGCGGGAGGGGACCACGCCGTGTGCTCCTCGCGCAGCGCGACCTCCCAGTCACGCTACGCTCACCTGCATTCCGGTACGACAGATGTCCCCCACACGTACAGACCGTCCACCCGGCACCCGCACACTCCCGCATCTCACGCCCCCACACTTCACGGCAGAACGGCTCAAGGCGACGCATGCCCCAGCACACCTCCGGGTCTGACCGCGCGGCAGCGCCCCCGGCTGCCCGGAGCGGCGTGCGGCCCCCCGCGCCCTCGTCGCTCGACGAGCTGTGGCGGTCGTACAAGGCCACGGGCGACGGGCGGTTGCGCGAGCAGTTGATCCTGCACTACTCGCCACTGGTGAAGTATGTCGCCGGCCGGGTGAGCGTCGGGCTGCCGTCCAATGTCGAGCAGGCCGACTTCGTCTCCTCCGGTGTCTTCGGGCTCATCGACGCCATCGAGAAGTTCGACATCGAGCGGTCGATCAAGTTCGAGACATACGCGATCACCCGGATCCGCGGTGCCATGATCGACGAACTCCGGGCCCTGGACTGGATCCCGCGTTCCGTGCGGCAGAAGGCGAGAGCGGTCGAGCGGGCCTACGCCACGCTGGAGGCCCAGTTGCGGCGGACGCCGTCGGAGGGCGAGGTGGCCGCGGAGATGGCCATCACGCTGGAGGAACTCCACTCGGTTTTCAGCCAGTTGTCCCTGGCGAACGTCGTGGCGCTGGAGGAGTTGCTGCATGTCGGCGGCGAGGGGGGCGACCGGCTCAGCCTGATGGACACCCTGGAGGACACCGCCGCCGACAATCCGGTGGAGGTCGCCGAGGACCGGGAGCTGCGGCGGCTGCTCGCACGCGCCATCAACACGCTCCCGCACCGGGAGAAGACCGTGGTCACGCTGTACTACTACGAGGGCCTCACCCTCGCCGAGATCGGCAATGTCCTCGGGGTGACCGAGAGCAGGGTCAGTCAGATCCACACAAAGTCGGTGCTGCAACTCCGCGCGAAGCTGGCCGACGTCGGACGCTGACGCTGTGCCGCCGCGACCGGATCCGTAGAGTGGTGGTGTGCCAAGGATTCGAGCGGCCTCCGTGGCCGAGCACCGGACCATGCAACGAGGCGCCCTGCTGGACGCCGCGCGCTCCCTGCTGTCCGAAGGCGGTACGGAGGCGCTGACCTTCCCCGCCCTCGCCGAGCGCACGGGTCTCGCCCGGTCCTCCGTCTACGAGTACTTCCGCTCCCGCGCGGCCGTCGTGGAAGAGCTGTGCGCGGTCGACTTCCCGGTCTGGGCGGCCGAGGTGGAGGCGGCGATGGACGCCGAGGACGCCCCCGACGCCAAGATCGAGGCGTATGTCCGCACCCAGCTCGCCCTGGTCGGCGACCGGCGCCACCGCGCCGTGGTCGCCATCTCCGCCAGCGAGCTGGACGCGGGCGCCAGGGAGAAGATCCGGGCCGCGCACGGCGGGCTGATCGCGATGATCGTCGAGGCGCTGGCCGAGCTGGGCCACGACCACCCCAGGCTCGCCGCGATGCTCCTCCAGGGCATCGTGGACGCGGCGGTCCGCCGTATCGAACTCGGCGCGGCGGAGGTGCCGCCGGAGATCGTCGAGGCGGCCGTGTCCATGGCCCTGCGAGGCGTACGGGGCTGACACCGGCACCGGTGTCCCTCAGGGCGCCGGCCCGGGCTCCGGCACACCCCGGACCGGGAGCAGCCGCGACGGGCCCCGGCGCAGCAGGGACAGCGGGTCGAGATAGACCGTGCCCCGCAGCAGCCCCCAGTGGAGGCAGCCTGTCGCGCAGTGCGAGGGGCCCGGCGCCACCGTGCCCACCAGCCCGCCCGGATCCACCTCGTCCCCCCTCGCCACCAGCGGTTCCACCGGCTCGTACGTGATGCGCAGCGGGGGGTCACCGGTGCCGGACAGGGTGATCGAGACCACCCCGCGGCCACCGACCGGGCCCACGAAGGAGACCCGGCCGGCCGCGGCGGCCCGTACCGGGGTGCCCGCGGGGGCGGCGAGATCCACTCCGCGGTGCCCCGGACCGTATGCCGAGGCGGGCGGTCGCCAGCCGCGCTCCACCACGGGCGGCGGGCCCACCGGCCAGCCGCGGCGGCCGTCGGGGACGCGGTCCGCGCGGGCGGCGGACGCGGTGTGCGGCGAGGGCCACGCGAGGCCGGCGGTGAGGGCGAAGGTGAAGGTGAGGACGAGGGTTACGGTGAGAACGGAGCGGCGGGCGGGACGCCCGGAAACACGGACAGTGGTCATGCCCCACACCCTCGCGCGGAGTGCCGTGACCGCGCTGATCATGGCCCCGGTCTGTGGAGTACTGACCGGTTGTGGACAGCTCCGTCACCCGAGGGTGCGAAGGTCCCGTACACTTCATGTGGCGATCCGGGCCACCGGATCGACTTCGCACGCCCCGCCATCGGCCTCTTGTCGCCGATGACAGCGCTTCTCGGTCCTCCGCGGCACAGCGCGACCGGGGCGTCAGGCGCGACTGCCGTCCGGCGGACGCGACAACCGAGTACCTCAAGGAGTACGGCCATGGCCGTCGTCACGATGCGGGAGCTGCTGGAAAGCGGCGTCCACTTCGGTCACCAGACCCGCCGCTGGAACCCGAAGATGAAGCGTTTCATCTTCACGGAGCGCAACGGCATTTACATCATCGACCTGCTCCAGTCGCTGTCGTACATCGACCGCGCCTACGAGTTCGTCAAGGAGACCGTCGCCCACGGCGGCTCCATCATGTTCGTCGGTACGAAGAAGCAGGCCCAGGAAGCCATCGCCGAGCAGGCGACGCGCGTGGGCATGCCCTACGTCAACCAGCGCTGGCTGGGCGGCATGCTCACCAACTTCTCCACCGTCTACAAGCGCCTTCAGCGTCTGAAGGAGCTTGAGCTCATCGACTTCGAGGACGTGGCCGCCTCCGGCCTCACCAAGAAGGAGCTGCTGGTCCTCTCCCGCGAGAAGGCCAAGCTGGAGAAGACCCTCGGTGGTATCCGCGAGATGCAGAAGGTGCCCAGCGCCGTCTGGATCGTCGACACCAAGAAGGAGCACATCGCCGTCGGTGAGGCGCGCAAGCTCCACATCCCGGTCGTCGCGATCCTCGACACCAACTGCGACCCCGACGAGGTCGACTACAAGATCCCGGGCAACGACGACGCGATCCGCTCCGTCACCCTGCTCACCCGCGTGATCGCCGACGCCGTCGCCGAGGGCCTCATCGCCCGCTCCGGCGTGGCCACCGGCGACTCGAAGCCGGGCGAGAAGGCCGCCGGCGAGCCCCTCGCCGAGTGGGAGCGCGACCTTCTCGAGGGTGAGAAGAAGGACGACGCCGAGAAGCCCGCCGAGGCCCCGGCCGCCGCCGCCGCTGAGACCGAGACCGAGGCCCCGGCTGCCGCCGAGACCGAGGCGCCGGTTGCCGAGGCACCCGTCGCCGAGGCCGCCCCGGCCGCGGACGCCGAGCAGGCCTGACCTTCACCGGTTCGGCAGTCGACGGCGGGGGCCCACCCGGACAGGAGCTGGGCCTCCGCCGTCAACCCGTAGATCTTTCAGACCTTCGAGAGAGAATTACAGATCATGGCGAACTTCACCGCCGCTGACGTCAAGAAGCTCCGCGAGCTGACCGGCGTCGGCATGATGGACTGCAAGAAGGCGCTGGACGAGGCCGACGGCAACGTCGACAAGGCCGTCGAGCTGCTCCGCGTCAAGGGTCAGAAGGGCGTCGCCAAGCGCGAGGGCCGTTCGGCCGAGAACGGCGCCGTCGTCGCCCTCATCGCCGACGACCACAGCACCGGTGTGCTGGTCGAGCTGAAGTGCGAGACGGACTTCGTCGCCAAGAGCGACAAGTTCCAGGCCGTCGCCGACGCGCTCGTGGCCCACGTCGCCGCGACCTCCCCGGCCGACCTGGCCGCGCTGCTCGCCTCGGAGATCGAGGCCGGCAAGACCGTACAGGCGTACGTCGACGAGGCCAACGCCAACCTCGGCGAGAAGATCGTCCTGGACCGCTTCGCGCAGTTCACCGGCGGTTACGTGGCCGCGTACATGCACCGCACGATGCCCGACCTCCCGCCGCAGGTCGGCGTCCTCGTCCAGCTGGACAAGGAGAACGCCGAGGTCGCCAAGGACGTCGCGCAGCACATCGCCGCCTTCGCGCCGAAGTACCTGAATCGCGACGAGGTCCCGGCCGAGACGGTCGAGAACGAGCGCCGCGTCGCCGAGGCGACCTCCCGCGAGGAGGGCAAGCCCGAGGCCGCCCTTCCGAAGATCATCGAGGGTCGCGTCAACGGCTTCTTCAAGGACATCGTCGTCCTGGAGCAGGCGTTCGCGAAGGACAACAAGAAGTCCGTCCAGAAGGTTCTGGACGAGGCCGGTGTCGCCCTGGAGCGCTTCACGCGCATCAAGGTCGGCGTCTGAGTCCGTACGCGATCAACCTAAGACCCCGATAGGGTCTGAGGCAGTCGTCCGCGTCACGCGCCGGACGATCGCAGATCTGACGAGGAGGCCATTGCCGTACAGGGAACCGCAAGGACCCCCCGGCAATGGCCTTCTTCGTATGTGCACGAGGAGATCTCCATGAATCAGGCCGACCACAGCGACGAGGGCACGAAGCACAGCACGAAGCACGGACGTTTCATGCTGAAGCTGTCCGGTGAGGCGTTCGCCGGCCGGGGCGCGCTCGGCGTCGACCCCGATGTCGTCCACGCCGTGGCCCGCGAGATCGCCGCCGTCGTCAGGGACGGCGCCCAGATCGCGGTCGTCATCGGCGGCGGCAACTTCTTCCGCGGCGCCGAACTCCAGCAGCGCGGCATGGACCGGGCCCGCTCCGACTACATGGGCATGCTCGGTACGGTGATGAACTGCCTGGCCCTCCAGGACTTCCTGGAGAAGGAAGGTATCGACTCCCGCGTCCAGACGGCCATCACCATGGGCCAGGTCGCGGAGCCGTACATCCCGCTGCGCGCCGTGCGCCATCTGGAGAAGGGCCGGGTCGTCATCTTCGGCGCCGGCATGGGCATGCCGTACTTCTCCACCGACACCACCGCCGCCCAGCGCGCCCTGGAGATCGACGCCGAGGCGCTGCTGATGGGGAAGAACGGGGTGGACGGGGTCTACGACTCCGACCCCAAGACCAACCCGGCCGCGGTGAAGTTCGACGCACTGGAGTACAGCGAGGTGATCGCCGGTGATCTGCGGGTCGCCGACATGACCGCCATCACGCTGTGCCAGGACAACAAACTGCCGATCCTGGTCTTCGAATTGCTGACCGAGGGCAATATCGCGCGCGCGGTCAAGGGTGAGAAGATCGGCACACTCGTGAGCGACCAGGGCACCCGCGACTGACCTCAGGTCGGCCGCCCGGGCCGCCCCGCACGGGGATGGACAGAGCCCTGCCGGTCGGAGACCGTGCAGGACAGGACGCGACGCAGGATCCCGCCGGCCGAGACGCGCCGGGCCACTCAAAGACACGCAGGAGCAAGTGGTGATCGAAGAGACCCTCCTTGAGGCCGAGGAGAAGATGGAGAAGGCCGTCGTAGTCGCCAAGGACGACTTCGCCGCGATCCGAACCGGGCGCGCGCACCCGGCGATGTTCAACAAGATCGTGGCGGACTACTACGGTGCCCTGACCCCGATCAACCAGCTCGCCTCGTTCGCCGTGCCGGAGGCGCGGATGGCCGTGGTGACCCCGTTCGACAAGAGCGCGCTGCGCAATATCGAGCAGGCGATCCGCGACTCGGACCTCGGCGTCAACCCGAGCAACGACGGCAACATCATCCGCGTCACGTTCCCGGAGCTGACCCAGGACCGGCGCAAGGAGTTCATCAAGGTCGCCAAGACCAAGGCCGAGGACTCCAAGATCTCGATCCGCGCCGTCCGCCGCAAGGCCAAGGAGACCATCGACAAGCTGGTCAAGGACGGCGAGGTCGGCGAGGACGAGGGCCGCCGCGCGGAGAAGGAGCTGGACGACACCACCGCGAAGTACGTCGCGCAGGTGGACGAGCTGCTCAAGCACAAGGAAGCCGAGCTGCTAGAGGTCTGATGAACGACTCTTCCCGGGGGGCCCCGCCGACAGCCGGTTACTGGGGACCGACCGACCAGGGGGCCGCCCCGGCGGGTCCCGCGTACGACGGGCAGTCCGCACAGCAGACTCGGCCCATGCCCATCGTGCCCGACGGATTCGGCGACGAATCCCATGCCGAACTCCGTGACGAACCTCCGCAGGAGCCCATGGCCGTCCCGCCACCGCCCCCGCCACCGCAGAAGAAGCGGGCCGGCCGTGACCTGCGGGCGGCCATAGGAGTCGGAGTCGGACTCGGCGCGGTGGTCGCGGCGTCCCTCTTCATCGTCAAGGCCGTCTTCATCGGCGTCATAGCGGTCGCTGTGGTCATCGGGCTCTGGGAGCTGACCTCGCGGCTCGACGAGAAGAAGGGCATCAAGGCCCCGCTCGTACCGCTGGCCGTCGGCGGCGCCGCGATGGTCGTGGCCGGCTACGCGCGCGGCCCCGAGGGCGCCTGGGCCGCCATGGCGCTCACCGGGCTCGCGGTGCTGGTCTGGCGTATGACACAGCCGCCGGAGGGCTATCTGCGGGACGTGACCGCGGGCGTCTTCGCCGCGTTCTACGTGCCGTTCCTGGCGACCTTCGTCGCGCTGATGCTCACGGCGGACGACGGACCGCAGCGCGTGCTGATGTTCCTGGTCCTGACCGTCGTCAGCGACACGGGCGCGTACGCCGTCGGCTGGCGCTTCGGTACCCACAAGCTCGCGCCCCGGATCAGCCCCGGCAAGACCCGGGAGGGCCTGGGCGGCGCCGTCCTCTTCGCCATGGTGGCCGGCGCGCTCCTGATGGAATTCATGATCGACGGCGGCCACTGGTGGCAGGGACTCCTGGTGGGCCTGGCGGTCGCGGCCAGCGCCACGCTCGGCGATCTGGGCGAGTCCATGATCAAGCGGGACCTCGGCATCAAGGACATGGGCACCCTGCTGCCGGGCCACGGCGGCATCATGGACCGGCTCGACTCCCTGCTGCCCACCGCTCCCGTGGTCTGGCTGCTGCTGGTGCTCTTCGTCGGCTCCTGACCAGGCCCTGAGCGCATCGGGGGGTTCGTTGTCCACAGGACGGCGGGCCCCCTTCATACGTCTGCGACACTGGACGGACCATGCCTGTACCTGGAGAACTCGCGCCACCGGGTCGCCCATAAGCCCTCTACCAGCGGGTTTGGCGCTGAGAGAGGGCCACGGCCCCGACTCCGGGCCGTGCGTGGGCCGTCAGGCTGCTTCCTGGCCGGGGTGAAGCGCCTTGTCGATCGCGCGCCGGGCTCGCTCCCGGCTACTCGGCATCAGGTGGGCGTACACCCGGAGCGTCATCGCGGGATCGGCGTGTCCCAGGTACTCGCTCACGGCCTTGATGCTCTCCCCGGCGTCGAGCAAGACGGACGCGTAGAAGTGCCTGAGCGCGTGCATGCCGTGCTCGCGCGCCGCGTCGTACGGCTTGCCCGGGTCGGGCTCGGGAATGAAGCCAGCGGTGGCGATGGCGGGCTTCCACTCCTGAATGTTGAAGTTGCTGCGCCAGACGATGCCACCGGCCGTGTTCGTGAACAGCAGACGCTTCGTCACCAGGGGACCGTCCGGCTTCCGCCACGGCAGGGTCACCGCAACGGGCTTGAACGCGTCCATGTGGCCACGGAGTACCTCAGCCACCGAACCGGGGAGCGGCACGTCCCGTTCCTTGTTCCCCTTCGGCGGCGCGAACACGGCCTTTCCGCCGATGAGCTTCACCTGTCGCACGACGTGCACCGTGTCGGTCTCGAAGTCCAGCGCGTCATCCTCGGCCAGCCCGATGATCTCGCCCTGTCGGAGTCCGCATCCGGCGCCCGCGTCGTTCATCGCCCGGTACCGCTCCGGGAGCGCGGCCCGGACTGCGAGCACCTGTTCCGGCAGCCACGGGACGACACGCGCGGACTCGGCGGCCGGCGGCCGGACGGACTTCGAGCCGCACGGGTTCCTGTTGAGCAACCCGTCGTCCACGGCGGCGGACAGAACGGCGCGCACGTTCGCGTAGATGATGCGCGCGTATGTCCCCTCGATCGGGGAGTCTTCGAGAGCCTTGACGAGTTCCTGGATGTGGGACGGCCGGAACGAATCGAGCGGGCGCGATCCGATCCGGGGGAAGGCGTGCAGCCGGAGACGTGTCTCCGTCGCGATCTGCGTCGTGGGGTCGGTGGTCTGCGCGCTCAGCCAGCGTTCCGCGAACTGCCGGAACGTGGTCCGACCGGCGCGGGGGTCGACGTACGTTCCGCCCGACATGTCGGCGGCGATGTGGTCCAGCCACTTCTCAGCGAGGCGCTTCTGACGGTCCGGGAAGGACTTGGACTTCTCGGTTCCGTCGGGGCCGATGTAGCGAGCGCGGTAGCGCATGCCGGTGCCGTGGCGGTCTGTCTTGGCGCGGGTGGTCTTGCCGTTGGTGCTGGTCTCGGTCTTGTACCAGCGGTCTTGGATGTGGCCTGCCATGGGTGGCTGCTCCCTGGGGAATGGCGGCGGCCGGTGGCGAGGGGTGCTCGCCACCGGCCGTGGGGCTGGTGCTGGTGCGGGATGGTCAGGCTGTTGCGCTGTCGGCCATGAGGTCGTTGACCCATGCGCGGACGGCCGCCGGGTCGTAGCGGACGTGTTTGCCGATGCGGAAGCCGGGCGGTCCGGTGCGCTTCTTGCGCCAGCCGTAGACGGTTTCCAGTGGGACTCCGAACATGGCGGCGATGTCGTCGGGGGTGAGGTAGCGGTCCGGGAGTCCGGCCCGGAGGGTGGTTCGGGGGTCTGTGTGAGCCGTCGTGGCCACCGTGTCTCCTTGGCTGTGCTGTCCGAGGCGCGGATTTCTGCGTCATTGCGTCATCAGCGTCATTCACGCTTCTGACCTGTGGCTTTGCGTGACGCGGTGGTGGGGGCGTGCGTCATGGGTGCGTCATGGGGTGCGTCACCGGGTGACGCAGATGACGCAGGATGACGCAGGCCCCGCTGTCTGCGTCATGGCCGTTACGGCACGTCAGGTGCCGTTTGGCCGTCCGCATGACGCAGATGACGCAGCGTCTTCTCTCTTAGGACAAAGGAGGGGCTGTCTCTTGTTGTCGTGGGGTGCGCCTTCAAGCGTGAAGAAGGGGCCGCTGCGCGGCGCGACCGTTGGGGGCGGCGCCGCCGCCGACAAGCAAGAGGAGCACGCCCGGCGGGGCCCTGGTGCTCTTCTTGCTTGTCGGCGCGGGCGGTCGGGGTGCCGGTCAGAACATGGGTTTGTGCTCGGGCGGGCGCGGGGTGGCCGGGCGGGTCATTTCGAGGTATCGGCCTTCGCTGGTGCGGCCGGTGTCGATGAGGACGCCTCGGGCGGCGAGGGTGGGTTGAAGGCGCTTGAGGCGGTCTGAGAGGACCTTGCCGGTGGTCGGCCACCCTTTAGGAAGGGAGCGCAGTTCGTCGCCGCTGTAGAGGCGGCTGAGGCAGTGGAGCCACTCGGTGGACGTCATCCGCTGCTCAGCGCCGGGTTCGATGGTGTCGGCGTGCCGGAGAACGGTCTGCGCGAGGAGGTCACCCTCGATCACGTCGTCGTTCAGGTCGTCCAGACTGGCCCGGTACGCGGTGAGCGCCCCCAGGCCGGTTGCCGCATCGAGCTGCGCGCACAGGTGGGCGAAGTCCGCCATGCGTAGATCGGTGGGGGTCTCGGCCTCGGCCGCGCGGACCTTGACGGTCAGGTCCAGCAGCGAGCCGAGAACGACGGGCAGCACTTCCGCGTACTCCGCCCACAGTTCCGCCTCGGTGCGCCGCACCCGGGGCCGTTCCAGACGCAGTGGCAGGAGGCGTTCCGCGAGGTCGGGCCGGATGACGCCCACGTCGATGCCGGTCAGGAGCAGGGGTCGGCGGTAGCCGACACGGAACACGTCCCCGTCGGTGAACAGGGCTCGCTTGACGCTCTCGGCTCCGGTCACGATGCAGCACATCGCGTCGGACAGGTCCGGGGTCATGTGGGAGAGGTTGTCGAGCGCGGTGACCCATCCGGCGGCGACGGCCGCGATCAGGTTCTCCTCATCCTTCGGGGCCCGGCGCAGGTCGCCGCTCATCCCTTCGATGATCCGCACCAGCATCCGCCCGCCCGTCGACTTGCCCGCGCCCTGGGGGCCGGTGAGGAACGGCGCGGGGACGGGAACGGACGGCCCGAGACAGCCGATCAGCCACGCCAGCGCGAGGCACTCGGTCTCGGCGGTGGCGAAGTTGCACAGCCGGAGCAGCAGATCGATGCCCTTGCCGTCGGTGTCCTTGACCGGCAGCGGGAGTTCCCCGGTGAGCTGGGTGCGGCGCCAGCAGATTTCGCGCGGGTCGGGGGTGCAGATGTTCCAGCCGGTGGGGTGGATGCGTACGGACTGACCGTCGTCGCGTCCCAGGTCCAGCCACGTCGCCCCGTCGAACCCCGGGGCAACACGGATGTGGACGGGCTGCACGTCCTCGGACAGGGCGAGCGCTTCGATCAGGTCCAGCGCCTCTTTGAGCGCGCTCCCGTTGAACGCGCCGACCCCGTCGCGGAACAGGCCGACCATGAGTTCCTGCCGGTGACTGCCCGTCGTGCCCTGGGAGCGGATCGGACGGGCCACCGGGTGGCCGTTCTTCTGCGCGTACACGGTGCCGTCGGCGGTGCGGAAGTACCGGAAGTGGGACTGCGCGTAGTCGGTGATGACCTCACGCGCCGGGGTCTTCTCGTCCTCGGACATGACTCACATCCCCAATGCGGCGCTGGCGTTGGTCCACGCGTCGGCGCAGTGTCGGGGAGATTCGCCCTTGGCCTGAGCGGCGCTGAACAACCGCGTGATGTGGGTGTCGGTGAGGCAGCCGCACCGGCCGTGGACGGACAGCACCGCGAGGAACGTCCGGTACACGGTGGCGTGGACCCCGGCCGCCGCCCCGGTGATGCGCTGCTCCGCCATGGCGATGCCGCGCTCCAGGTAGGCGGGCGTCCGGTGCGGGCACTCCCCGCCCCCGGCCGGCGCGGCCACGGCGACGGCGCGCGATGCGGTCCGGGCCGGGGACGGCTTCGTGACGGCCAGGGCGCGCACCGTGTCGGGCAGGGTGGTCATGGTGCCGGTGCCGGGGCCGCGCCACTGTGCGTAGGACATCGTGGACTTGATGTCGACACCGTCACGTACGCCGTTCACCGAGCGCGTGGTGCCCCGGTAGATCCAGTGCTCGCCGCGTGTGGTCGGGACGGTCCGGGTGGCGGGGAGGGTCTGGCGGGCCCATGCGACGGCCGCCGCATGGTCGAGGTCCACTACGGTTACCCCGGCGCCGCCGGGGTGGTAGGCGACGGCCTGAGCCTTGCGCCATGCTCCGGCCCACGCGGGGGAGGTGAGGACGTGGGGGTCGGTGGTGGCGGCGGCCCATGCGTGGCAGGGGCGGGGGCACCCGCAGTTGCCGGGGGTCCTCATGTGGGGGCGTCCGCCGCAGGAGAGGTCCGCGCACATACGGCAGTTGCCGAACGGCACCTTCCCGGCCCGCAACGGCAGCACGGGCACACCGGAAGCGGCCAGTCCCAGCGCGGTGCGCAGGTAGTCGTGGTCGTGAGAGGCGCTCATGCGGCCACCGCCGTTTCGACGTGCGCGAGGAGCCCGGTACCGATCCACTGGGTGTAGGCGGGGGGAATGGCTTCGGTGAGTTCTTCGCGGACGTCGGTCCAGGTGATGCCCATGGCCTGCTGCATCTCGGGGACGGTGGCTTTGCCGCCGCCGGCGCCGTACGGGGCGACGTAGGGGCCGTCCCGGTAGACGCCGTGGCGGTAGCCGCGCACGTACCCCCGGTGCTTGGGATGCGCCGGCTGAGGGATCGTCCAGCCGCCCAACTCGAAGTTGCGGTGCCGGAGTACTCCGAGCCGGAACATCTCCCCGCACAGCCACAGGTCGCGCCGCACGGGGGCTTTCCCGGTGGGCTGCTCGATTACGTACGGAAGCCCGGTGGTGTCCAGCAGGGCGCGGAGTTCGGGGATGAGCTGGACGTGCTGACGGCCCCAGCCGCGCGAGGCGTTGGTGCCGACGGTGAGCGCGCATCCGGCCTGGCACGGCGGGGAGGTGTGCACCGCCGCGTACCGGGTGATCTCGCCGGTGGTGATGAGGGCGGCGAGGTAGCCGAGGGCATCGGCCCGGTGGAAGGTGAAGGGGTAGTTCGGGCGGTCGACGATGTCGACACCGACCACCTCGAACCCGGCCCGCTGGTAGCCGGTGGCCGCGCCGCCGGCGCAGCAGAACAGGTCCAGCAGGAGCGGCCTGGGGGATCGCCGGATGAGGGTGGGTTGAGTCATGCTGGGTTCTCCAGTTCTCTGTTGAGTTGTGCTGGATGAGGGCGGTCCCGGACTTTGGCGAGGCGGGGCCGCCCTCGGTGCTGAGTTGTGGTGTTCGGGCACGTGAACCAGATGCGCAAGATCACGTTATTTACTGTGAGTTTTCATAGGACTGACTGATGGGTCGTACCTGAGGGGGAAAGACCGGCAGACCGGGCCGCGATCGGTATGCGGGCAGGGCCAGGGGTGGTGTTCCGCTCAGAAGGGCGGTTCGTCGCTGTAGCCGCCGGTGCCCCACGGGTCCTGTCCCGCCGTACGGCGGCGGGGCAGGCGCGGGAGGGGCAAGAGCGTCCAGCGGCGGTTCGGGTTCCAGCAGTGGCAGAGATACGAGTGGGTTCCGGCGTACTCGCCGGTCTCGTCGCCGTAGTCCTCGTCCCAGCCGCCCTCACCCCGGCAGTCAGGGCAGTTCGGGCGGGGGGTGTCGGTGAGGATGAGCGCCGGGTGGGGCCACGTGGCGCGTCGGATGCGCAGTCGCACGGGTTCTTCCTTACGGGGCGGTGTGGGCGGTGCGGTGGATGAGGCTGGTGATGACGGCGACGGTGGGCCAGTCCCATCCGGCGAGCCAGTTGACGATGTGGTGGTCGTAGGTGCCGAGTTCGACGCCCGCGGCTTTGAGGGCGGTAATGAGCGCCGCGCGCTGTTCGTCGCCGTTGACGAAGCCGACGGGCGCGGTGTTGATCGGGCCGGTGGGGATGGGGAGCATCGGTTCAGCGCTCCTTGGTGGTGTCGTGGGCGAGGAGTTCGGGGAGTCGGGGGAGTCCGGTGGTTTCGATGGCGGTGGGGTCGTAGCCGGGCATGGCGGCCCGTGCGGTGAGCGCGGCTGCGAGTGCCTGTGCGTAGGCGCCGCCCTCGCGGGCGACTTCGATCTGTGTGCGGCCCCGGATCGCTTCGACGCGTTCGGCGTGGGCGTGATCCTCGCGCCGGACGGCGGTGGCGCGCTGGTGTGCGGTGGTGTCGCGGCGGTCGGTGCGCCAGTGGCGGGCGGCGACCCCGTACGCCACCGCCGTTGCGACGGCCCAGAGCAGTACGGGCAGGGACCAGCCGTCGGCGTATCCGGCGACTCCGGCGAGGGTGAGGGCGCCGGAGGTGGCGAACGCGGTCCCGGCGAGCACCCCGTCCCCGGAGCGTCCGGCCGAAGCGAACACGCCGGCGGTGGCGGCCCCGGCGGCGAGTACGACCATCAGCGCCGCGTTGCCGGTGGAGTGTTCGGCGCCGTTGGCGTTCCAGATCCGCCCCAGGATGAGGACGGTGGAGGTGGCGATGACCGGGGCGGCCTTCGCGGCTGCTCGGGTGAGGGGTTCGTCCATGACCGGTTCTCCTACGGGCTCGGTATGGCGTTGATGACGGCGGTGGCGAGCTGGTTGATCGGGGCGGCGGCGCCGGTGGAGGCGAGGAAGAACCCGAAGCCGATGGCGACGAACGCGGCGCCGTAGCTGAGGGAGTGGGAGCGGAGCAGGAAGAACAGGACGAGTCCGAAGAGCGCGACGAGCGAGACCGTGATGGCCATGGGTGGTCTGTCCCTTCCGGGGGTCAGCGGGTGCCGTCGCGGTGGAGGCGGGCGGCGAGGTGGTAGAGGTGACGGCCGGTCCGGATGCGCTTGCCGGTGCCGTCGCAGCGGCGGCAGTGCTTGCCGCGCTTGGCCCGGCCCTTGCGGTCGGTGGTCATGGCGAAGCCGAAGCCACGGCACTTGCGGCACGTGCCGAACGGCGAGACCGCACACACCCCGCCATAACAGAGTGTGATGGCGAGTAGGCAGGTGATAGCGAGGATGGTGGGGGTCATGACGGGCCCTCCGGGCTGGTTTCCGGGGTTTTCGCAGGTGGGCCGCTATCCGCTAGCAGCCTGATCACGGGCGGTTTGGGGTGCTAGCGGGGGCGCTAACGTTAGCGAGGGGTCCCGCTAGCGTTAGCGCCCCCGGGCGGTCAGCCCGCGTCCCGCTTTCCGTCACGCTCCGCAATCGTGGTGGTGAGGTGGGAGCGGTCGATGCCGCGCCGGTTGACGACCTTGCCGTCCACGCGGCGCCCGACCTGGATGGTCGCGATGCCGTACGGCTTGAGCGCGGCGGCCAGCCCCTCGGGCTCCCATCCGCCGTAGACGTCCGGCCGCAGCTCCGCGAGCCGGGCCACGACGGTCTCGGACCAGGTCTTGGGCTCGGCGGCGGGGACGACGGCGAGGATGTCGGCCAGCAGGTCGTAGCCGGGCCCGGTGTCCGCGTCGAACTCTTCCCCCAGCGCGTGGCCGGAGAGGGTGCCGGCCGCTTCGCGCAGGGTGCGGGCGCGCTGGCCGATGGTTTCGGCGGTGGGGGCGTCGACGTAGACGGAGGAGACGATCCTTGCGTCGGATCCTTCACCCACGAAGTAGTGGATGCCCTTGTCCTTCCACGAGAACATCGTGGCCCGGATCCCCCGCTTGTAGCTGGACGTGCCCAGGACCATGTCGTTCTCCAGCTGTCCCATGACCTTGAGGCAGAACCGGGCCGACGCGTTCGCGGAGATCCCGGTGGGCAGCGCCTTGGCGTCCGGGCGCTGGGTGGCCAGCAGCAGGACGATGCCGGTGGCGGGGCCGCGCTTGACCAGGTCGGTGCAGATCTCCTCGAACTCGGCCCCGTGCTTGGGGTGTTCGAACCACACCTGGCACTCGTCCACCCCGATCACGATCGGGTGCAGGCCCAGCGTCGGCTTGTTCGCCAGCTCGGACGTCACCTTCGACTCCGGGCAGACGTCCCGGGGGAGCGAGCGGATCATCTTGGCCCGGCGGCGCAGTTCCTTGCGCAGTTCCCGCAGGTCGGCCAGGGCGTATTCGATGTCCTCGTCGTCGTCCCCGGCCCGGTGCCGGTGGGACACCCGTTCACCCACCGGGTCGAGGTCCCCGGTCCCCTTCAGGTCGTAGGTGTGCAGCTCGGCGCGTACGTCCAGCGCGCCGATCAGCAGGAGGAGGCGGAGGAGGAAGGTTTTGCCCATGCGGGGGATCGCGCCGATGACGGCGGCGATGTACATGAGGGTGATCTCCACCCACCGGCCGCGCTGGTCGGTGCCGAACGCGACGGGCTTGAACAGGTCGACCGAACCGCCCTTGAGCAGCGGCCACACCGGCTTGCGGGCGGTGGACATGTCCTGATCGCCCACCCACAACACCAGCCGCCCGGTGTGTTCCTCCGGAACCGCCTCGGGCCACACGCACCCCAGCGGGCGGCGCAGACCTGAGGCGAGCTTGTCGCGCCGCTCGATGACGTCGGTGACCGTGACTCCGAAGGGGAGGTTCCCCGTCGCGCGCCAGCCCGGGCCGTCGCGGGTGATGGGCCCGGTGAACTCGAAGCCGTCGCGGCCCTTGCCCTGCGCCTGGTTGATCGCGGGGATACCGAGGGCCCCGAGTGCGCGGAGCACGATGTCACTGGTGAGCTTCGGCGCGTCCGGCAGCTCCACCGCCCGCGTCACCACCGGCGCGTCCGCCCGCGTACCGGCCGAACCCAGCGCCAGCACCACCGCACCGACGGACAGGGCTTGCAGCCAGCCGGGGGCGAGTACGTAGATGGCGAGCGCCGCCCCCAGCCCGGTGAACATGGCCAGCACACCGGCCAGGGTGCGCAGGCGTACGCGGCCGTCGCGCTGCCGGGAGAGCTTGAGGTACTCGGCCGCGTCTTCCCGGCGGACGGCGGCGAGGCGTACGGGCTCGCCCTCACGGTCCGACATCCACCGCATCGAACCGCCCACGAACCGCGCTGCTCCGCGCGGGGACTGGAACGCGAGGCGGCCGGCGTAGTAGGGGGAGCGGAGCGCGTGGTATCCGGCGAGGTGGCCGTAGTGCCCGGCCGCCCACCGCGCGGCCGTCTTCAGCTCGGCGCGCGAGCGCAGCCATACGGGGAGCAGGTCGCGGCGGCGGGCGCCCATCAGGCGACCGAGGTAGCCGGGCCCGGCGGGCGCGGGGCCGTCGACCATCACGACCGCCGTCGGGTCCGCAGCGTCGGGGGTGGTGTCGGTCGGTTCGGGGGTCGATTCGGCGCGGGCGGTACGGGCCTTGTCGAGGTCGACCACCTCAGCACCCGCACCCGACCCGGGATCGGGGTTGGTGTCGGGGCCGGTGGTGGGGGTGGTCAGGTCGGCTTCGAGCCGCTGGAACAGCTCGTTCTCATCCTCGTGATTCACTGAATGTCCTTCCCGGACACGTGGGGTGGGACAGGGGTCCGGACGGCGCTTTTGGTAGGGCCGACCGTCCGGACCCCTGCTTGACGGTGGTGCGAGTGCCCCGCGCGGGAGTCGAACCCGCGCTGCGACCATCGGGGCGGTGTATTCAGGCGGCGTGCTGTTCTTCGGGGTAGGCGCAGGTGACGCACATGCCGAGTGATGTGGGGATGACGTATCCCGCATCCGTGCCGCATTCGGGGCAG
Source organism: Streptomyces sp. NPDC093109 (assembly GCF_040701725.1). Taxonomy (NCBI): domain Bacteria; kingdom Bacillati; phylum Actinomycetota; class Actinomycetes; order Kitasatosporales; family Streptomycetaceae; genus Streptomyces; species Streptomyces sp. NPDC093109. The sequence goes on along the minus strand of NZ_JBFBEZ010000013.1, from coordinate 110,493 downwards.
GTGCGGCGGGCGGTGTTCGCCTTGGCGAGTGCGGCCCGTTTGGCGGGGGTCATCGGCCGGACCGGTAGGGCCTGGTCGACGGGGTAGAGGTAGGCGTACCGGATCGGCGGGGTGCCGGGGCGGCGGTAGCGGTGCGAGTACCAGAGCACTTGCGCCGCCACCTCCTGCCCACCGGGCCGCAGCCCGGCGGCCCGCAGTTGCCGACGGGTCGCCAACCCGTCCGGGGCGAGGCGGAAGGGGTAGGTGGGGATGCCGTAGCGGGACCCGTCCGGGTCCCAGAAACGCGCGGCCATCAGGCGGCCGTCGCCTCAGTACTGGTGTCCGCCGTGCTGCGTTCGGCGCGCAGTGCGTCGCGCAGGATCCGGCCGTTGGCGGACGATGTACGGACCACCTTGCGGATCGCCTCAGCCGTCAACTCGGCCTCCGGCCAACCGGCCGTCGCGGTCCGTGCTTCGGTGAGGAGCTGTTCGCGGGTGCGGACCGGCCGGGGCATACGCGCCGACTCGGGTACGCGGCCGGTCGACCGACGCCGGGCGGGCGCCGCCACGGCAACCGGCTTCACCGGGGCCGACTCCACCAGTCCGGCAGGCTCGACTGCCGCCACCTCGTCCGCCGACTCCACCGGGCCGGGGGACTCGACTACCGGCGCCGGATGGTCCGTCGGGAGCGGCTCGACTACGGGGGCCGGGGCGGTCGACTCAGCGGCCGGGAGTCCGGCCACCGGCGCTTCGAGGGCGGGGGTCGACTCTCGCAGGTCAGACCCCGACTGATTTACGGTAGACGAGGATGTTTCATCCCGGTCTGTGACCGGGGTGGTTGGGGTGGTCGGGGTGAGTTCTCCGAGCTTGAGGAGGACGCGTTCGCGGCGGGGAGTCTTCGACCGCCAGCGCCGACCGTGACGCTCACGCAGGTCGGCCCGAGCCAACTGCCGCTCCCGCTCACGGGCGAGCGCGTCGGCGTAGGAGGTGATCTCCCACAGGGTCATCCGGCGCCACAGTACGAACGTCGAGGGGAACGCCAGCAGCCAGCGCGAGCGGCGGATCCTCTCCATCCGCCTGCCGGTGACGGCGCCGATTCGTACGGCGTAGACGTGCGCGATGATCTCGGAGAACACCACCCACAGCAGCGGCATCGTCCCGTGCGCCACCTTCGCGGACAGCGAGGTTCCGGCCGCGATGTTCAGCCAGCACGTCACCCCGGTGAGCACCCACGGCACGAACCGCACCCACGCCAACGCCATGTCCATCCGCACCAGCAACAGGTGGGCCACGGTGAACACGGGGATCGCGATGTCGATCCCGATCGGCAGCATCCACGGCGCAGCGAAATCCCACCGCGCCGCCGCCTCCGAGACCGCGCTGAACGACGACGCGAACCCCAGCGCACCGACCCCGGCCGCCGCCAACGCGGCCACACCCATCAGCCACTGTTCGGGCCGGGTCAGCGGCGGAACATCCGGCCGCATACTGATCGACGTCATGACGTGGCCTCCGTCGCGTTCGCGGTGCCCGGCCGACCCTCACGACGGCCGTTGACCGTCCGGCACTCCGGCGCGGACGCCAGCGCCAGAGCAAGACTCCAGCCCCCGCCCGCCCCCTTGGCCCTGTACATCTCCTCATCCGCCCGACGCAGCAGCGCCGACAGGTCAGCCGCCTCCGCACGCCAATGGCGGATCGCTCCGACCGACGCCCGCACGTCGATGCGCCGGCCGTCGAACACCACCGGCTGCTCCAACCGGTCCAGCAGATCGCGCAGCTTGGAGTGCACGTTGTCGGTCACCGTGGCCAGACTCCCGTCCACCGGAGTAACAGCCGCGAACTCATCGCCACCCAGACGTCCGGCGACGCCGGCGTTATCGGCGGCCCACCGGGCGATGCGCTCCCCGGTGGCGCGGATCACCGCGTCCCCGGCCGCGTGGCCGAAGGTGTCGTTGACCTGCTTGAACAGGTTCAGGTCCAGCATGTAGACGGCCCGCTGCTCACCACGGGCCAGACTCTTGCGGGCCCGCTCCTCGAACGCCTCACGCGTCCACAGCCCCGACAGCGGGTCACGGCGGGCCGCCTCGGTCCGGCGACGCATCCACACCCCGTGCACGGACCATCCGGCCGCGAGCGGAGCAGCAGCGGCCAGAGCCGAAAGTGTGGCGCTCATGCCGCAGCCCCCTTCACGAAACGCGTCCGGCGGCGGGCGGTGGGGCGGTTCAGCGGGGTGATGTTGAACAGGTCCGGGGCGAACGCCTCGATCGCCTCGGCGGCGACCCGCGACACCCGGTCCGGAAGGGTGGGATCGTCCGCGAGGATGTCCCGGGCCGCGTCCATACGCGCGGCCTGCTCCATCTCGCTCTCCTCGCCATCCGGACCGAGCCACAGATCCAGCGGCGTACCGAGCGCCAGTTCGACGAACTCGGTCGTCGTAACGGCCGTATGACCGGCAACGATGAACTTCATGAGTCGTGCTCTCCCTAGAAGGTGGAACGGCTCGAACAGCGGCCCCGGTGTCTCACCACCGGGGCCGCGCGCCGTTCGTGGGTGGAGTGCCCCGGCCGGGAGTCGAACCCGTCCTGCGACCATCGGGGCTGTGGAATCTGCTGGTCAGCGCTGGACGACGGGGCGGCCGATGTCGCGGTGGCGCAGCGCCACCGTGTAACCGTCCTGCCGTAGCCGTGCAGCGAGCGCGGCGGCGAAGGTGGGGGCGCGGTGACGGCCGCCGGCGCATCCGTCGGCGACGACGACCGTTTCGGCACTGGGGCCGGAGGCGAACGCGGCCACCGCGCGGGCGGTCGCCTCGATCAGGTCCGTGATCCCCGGCGTGCCGAGCACCGCCGTACGCACCGGCTCATCGGCGGCGGTCATGTAGCGAAGCTCCGGGCTGACGTGCGGGTCCCGGAAGTGCGCCCGCAGATCGATGGTCAGATGCGCCGGCGGCGGCCCGTCGTGCAGGTAGCCGAACGACACGATTTCGACGTTGACGGGCTTCACGCGATACCTCCAGGCTGTGCGGTGTGACCAGCGGCGTTACCGGCCGCGTTCTGATACGCGGCCTGGTAGTGCGGCAGACTTCCCTGCGACGGATGCCCCGGCGTCGACGCGATCTCCTCACACCGCCGGGCCAGACCATCGGCCCGGTGCTGCTCCTCGGCGGCGAACGCCTCGGACGGCCCCTGCTCCTGCCGGCGGCCCCTCACCGGGTCCCCTTCGCCTGAGCGTCATTCCGGCTGGCCTGGTTCCGTTCGGCATTCCTGCGAGCCAACTCGGCCCGCTCCGCATCTGTCAGACTGACGAACACAGGGACCTCCATGGGGTGCCTGTACTGCGCCGCCCGAAGCTCCATCTTCGGGCGGCGCGCCTTTTGGTACCGGTGGATTCCGGCTCCCTGCCACCCCGCCCGTACAGCACCGCGTGAGGCGGACTGGACGGGCGGGGGAGGCAACCGGCCCCGCGATAGCCACGGGGAAACACGGTCCGATCAGGCGGCCGTACTGCTCGGCCGACGACGCTGAGGGCGTGGTCACCCGCGCCGGTCCAGCGCGGACAACGCCCTACGTAGTCGCTTGTTCATGAGGCACTCCTTTGCTGCGGTAGCTGAGGGGTGCGGTTGCTCGGTTCTCGTGTTCGCTCGGCGCTGCTCGGTCCGGGGAGATCCGAAGTCCCGGACGTCTGAGGGGGCAGCTTCAAGGTGTGCCGTAGCGGTTCTTTCGAGTCGGTGGCGTGTCCCCCATCTGGGGTGTCGGGCCCCGGTGTGACGGGGGCCCCTTCTCGGCCGACTGGTCTCCACTCGCCCCGGCCGGAGTTGTCACGGCCGTCGTACTGCGGTGGATCACGCTGTTGAGTTGTTGTGCAGCTCGAAGCAGCCCAAAGAAGGGCCTCTCCGGTCGTGCGTCTCGCTCCGGACTTCCGTCCGATGCGATACCTGTATTACAGGTGCTGCATGGTGGTCTCGTCAAGTCACGCAGCGAACTTCTTGGGCTTCGCGCCGGGACTTCCTGGCGCACAATCAGAATCGCCCCAGGTGAGGGGCGTTGTTTACCCCGTACGTGGACAGCTCGAAGTCATCTGGCTACCTTCAAGAGGTCCCCAGACGTCCCATCGGAGGTGGAGATGTCCAACGAGCGCTTACGGTCGGCCCTTCTCGCGCAGGGCATGACCGTGCAGGATCTGGCGGAAGCGATCGACGTCAACCCCAAGACGGTTGAGCGCTGGATCACGCAAGGGAAGGTGCCGTACCGGCGGCATCAGTACGCCACCGCGTCCCTGCTCAAGGTCGACGTGACAACTCTGTGGAACGACGACCGTGCGGTCGACAGTGCGTCAGACCTCAGCAAGGCGGAGATCGTCACGGTCTACCCGCACCGCCACATGGTGCCGGCGGGACTGTGGCGAGAGATCTACTCGCGCGCGGAAACACACCTTGATGTGCTCGTTTACTCCGGTCTGTGGCTGTCGGAGGATCCGTTGTTTCACGCGCTGCTCAAGGAGAAGGTGCAGGGCTCGACTCAGGTCCGGATCCTGCTTGGCGAGCCCGGTTGCGCGGCGGTTGCGCAGCGAGGCATAGATGAGGGCCACCGCATCATGGACGGCAAGATTCGCAACGCCCTGGTGAACTACCGGCCGCTCTTCGCCAGCCACCCCGACATCGGGTTCCGGCTCCATGACGCGACGCTCTACAACTCGCTCTTCCGCTCTGACGACGAGATGCTCGTCAACACCCACGTCTACGGCATCGGCGCGTTCATGGCGCCCGTGCTCCACCTGCGACGACTTCCCGGCGGCGGCCTCTTCGACACGTACGCGAATAGCATCGAACAGACCTGGGGAAGCGCACGCCCGATCACTGACCACGACATCACGGGAGCATGAGCATGGGCCGTATCGACTACCTTCACGATCCTGCCGCGCCGCCGGCCAACTCCGTCGTCCCGTCCGTCGTGGCGTTCGTCCAGAACGATGCGGGCGAAGTGCTCGTGATCCGGCGCTCCGACAACGGCCGTTGGGCCCTTCCGGGCGGTGGCCACGACGCGGGGGAGTCCATCAGCGACACCGTGGTGCGCGAGGTGTGGGAAGAGACCGGGATCAAGGCCGAAGTGATCGACATGTCCGGGATCTACACCGACCCCGGGCACGTCATGCAGTACGACGACGGAGAGGTGCGCCAGCAGTTCAGCATCTGCTTCCGGGCCCGGCCGGTCGGCGGTGAGATCCGTACGAGTGACGAGACGACCGACGTCAGGTGGGTCGCGCCGGCGGACCTGGCGGAGTTCGACATCCACCCCACCATGCGCCTGAGGATCGACCACGCGAGGGACCGGACCCGGACGGTGCCCTACATCGGCTAACGGGCCGTACTGGCGAGCCGTACGAGCACCCGGGACGTGCACGCGAGGATCTCGGGCTCCGCGCGCCGGATGAACGTGCCGATGAGGCTGTCAGCCCCGTACCGCCCGGCGATCTCGTTCACCCGGTCCACGGGGTTGGTGGGGGTGCCGTCCGGGGTGGTGTTCATGTCGCAGTAGCAGAGCGCATCGTTCAGATGCGCGCTCTCGCGCGGGAACTCGCGCTCCAGCTCATCCCGCAGCCCGCGCGCTTCCGCCTCCATCCATGAGCAAGAGTGATGCGCCACCAGGCGGACGACCCGTTCGTCCGCGCGGGCCACCTCCCGGAGGTAGCGCGCACCGTCGAGCGGGTGGAACCCGGTCTTGGCGACGTCGGGCGAGTAACCGATGTCGTGCAGCACAGCCGCCGCCTCCATGAGGTCGGCGTCCGTGCCGAGGGCCGGGGCGATCGACCGCGCGCGCTCAGCCACCCCCAGCGAATGGGCCCACCGGCGCGGCAGCGCCTCGGCAAGGAGGGACTCTGCGAGCGGGTAGGCCCATGTGGTCAGTTCGTTCGTGCTCAAGGTTCGGGACGCTCCTCTTGGTCGGGCACAGCCCGTACGGTTCGCGGCTTCCCCTGCCGGGACTCCGACAGCAGACCCGCGGCTTCCAACTTGTTCAGTACCTTCGCCACCGTGGGGCGCGCCGCCCCGAAGCGCTCACTGAGCGCGGACGCGCTCGGGAACGGCTCGCCCACCTTCAGTTCGTCGGTCACGAAGACCTCAGCGATCCGATCGGCCAACGGCCGGCGGTCGGCACCGCCGGAGCTCCTGAGCACGCGCCAGCGCCCCCCCGGCACCGGTTCCGCGACTCCGGCGTCCCTGAGTACACGGAAAGCCCTTAGAGCCACCCCGCGGGAGATCCCGTGATCGCGCATGAGGTCCGCGACGGAAGGCAGCTCAGTCATCTCGGGGTCTTTCTCGACCTGACCCCTCACCGCATCAGCGACTTTCAGATAGGTCCCCCGGGGGCTGATCTGCTGTGTCACTCCCACTCCCTCACCCTTGCGCATTTGCGAATGCGTGAGACAAGCGTCGCACGTTCACGCTCCTGCCAATGGGCATCGCACGGAGTGCCCGGAAGCGTCGTCGTTCGGGATGGCTTGCTCAGCACGCATCCGACGCTCTCGCCCGGCCTGACCAGCCTCTGAGGGGCGGCGGCGCCTAACGGTGGGCCACTCCTCGGGCCGTCTGTGGGCCGTACGAGGGTGGCCAACGACCACCGGCGACGACCAATGACGACCACCCGGAACCCACGGTCGGGCTGGTCACAGTGGCCCGTCTGCGACACTGGACGGACCATGCCTGTACCTGGAGAACTCACTTTCGTCGCGCCCCGCGGAGCCAAGAGGCCCCCGCGGCATCTCGCCGACCTCACCCCCGACGAGCGCCGCGAGGCCGTCACCGCGATCGGCGAGAAGGCGTTCCGCGCCAAACAGCTGTCGCAGCACTACTTCGCGCGGTACGCCCACGACCCCGAGCAGTGGACCGATATCCCGGCCGCCGCGCGGCAGCGGCTCGCGGCGGAGCTGCTGCCGGACCTGATGTCGGTGGTGCGGCACATCTCCTGCGACGACGACACCACCCGCAAGACGCTCTGGCGGCTGCACGACGGCACCCTGGTCGAGTCCGTGCTGATGCGCTACCCGGACCGGGTCACGATGTGCATCTCGTCCCAGGCCGGCTGCGGGATGAACTGCCCGTTCTGCGCCACCGGACAGGCCGGTCTCGACCGGAACCTCTCCACGGCCGAGATCGTGCACCAGATCGTCGACGGGATGCGGGCCCTGCGCGACGGTGAGGTCCCCGGTGGGGCCGCGCGGCTCTCCAACATCGTCTTCATGGGCATGGGCGAGCCGCTCGCCAACTACAAGCGCGTCGTCGGGGCGATCCGCCGGCTGACCGACCCCGAGCCCGACGGGCTCGGTATCTCGCAGCGCGGGATCACCGTCTCGACGGTCGGTCTGGTGCCGGCGATGCTGCGCTTCGCCGACGAGGGCTTCAAGTGCCGCCTCGCCGTCTCCCTGCACGCGCCGGACGACGAGCTGCGCGACACCCTGGTGCCGGTCAACACGCGCTGGAACGTCGCGGAGGTGCTGGACGCCGCCTGGGAGTACGCGGAGAAGTCCGGCCGCCGTATCTCCATCGAGTACGCCCTGATCCGGGACATCAACGACCAGGCGTGGCGCGGCGACCGGCTGGGCCGGCTGCTCAAGGGCAAGCGGGTGCACGTCAACCTGATCCCGCTCAACCCGACGCCCGGATCCAAGTGGACGGCCTCGCGCCCGGAGGACGAGAAGAAGTTCGTCGAGGCGATCGCCGCCCACGGCGTGCCGGTGACCGTACGGGACACCCGGGGCCAGGAGATCGACGGGGCGTGCGGACAGCTGGCCGCCTCGGAGCGGTAGCACGGGCAGCGGGTAATCGGCCAGGAGGTAATCTTGGCCCGAAACGCATTGCATATTTTCCGACAGGGGAGCGCCACAGCGCTGAGAGTGCGGCACGTATCCGTGGAAGCGGACGGCGGTCGCAGACCCTCTGAACCTTGCCCAGGTCATTCTGGGTAGGAAGTTCGGAACCACTCAAGCTGTTGCGCCCTGCCCCGGTTCCGGTCCCGCCGGATGCCGGGGCAGGGCCGCGTCTTCTCCTGGACATCCCAGGAGGAAAACCAGTGAGCACCACCCGGAACAGCCCGACAAGACTGGCCGCCGTCGCGCTCGCGGCCGCGCTCGGCGTCTCGGCGCTCGCCGCCTGCGGCGGGTCCGACAGCGCCGGCGGAAGCGGTGACGGTGGCGGTGGCGGCGGTAAGGCGTCGAAGACCGTCACCCTCGTCAGCCATGATTCGTTCAACGCCTCCCCCGCCGTGCTGAAGGCCTTCACCGCGGAGACCGGCTACACGGTCAAGGTCCTCAAGAGCGGCGACGCGGGCGAGGCACTCAACAAGGAGATCCTCACCAAGGGCTCCCCGCAGGGCGATGTCTTCTTCGGCGTCGACAACACCCTACTCTCGCGCGCCCTCGACAACGGGATCTTCACCCCGTACGAGGCGAAGGGCCTCGGTTCGGTCGAGGCGGCCACCCAGCTGGACGCGGACCAGCACCGGGTCACGCCCGTCGACACCGGCGACATCTGCGTCAACTACGACAAGAAGTACTTCGCCGACCGGAAGCTCGCGCCGCCCGCGTCCTTCGACGACCTGGTCAAGCCCGCGTACAAGAACCTGCTCGTCACCGAGAACGCCGCGACCTCCTCACCCGGCCTCGGCTTCCTCCTCGGCACGGCAGCGCGCTACGGCGACGACGGCTGGCAGGACTACTGGAAGAAGCTGAAGGCCAACGGCGTCCAGGTCGTCGACGGCTGGGAGCAGGCGTACAACGAGAACTTCTCCGGCTCGGCCGGCGGAAAGAAGGCCAAGGGCGACCGCCCGCTCGTCGTCTCGTACGCCTCCAGCCCGCCCGTCGAGGTGCTGTACGCCGATCCGCGGCCGAAGACCGCCCCCACCGGGGTCGCCACCGGCACCTGCTTCCGGCAGACCGAGTTCGCCGGTCTGCTCAAGGGCGCGAAGAACGAGGCCGGGGGCAAGGCCCTGCTGGACTTCCTGATCAGCGAGAAGTTCCAGGCGGACATGCCGCTGAACATGTTTGTGAACCCGGTGGTCAAGGGAGTCGCGCTGCCCGCCCTGTTCACGGAGTTCGGCGCGACCGTCGCCCGGCCGGAGACCCTCGCCCCGGCGAAGATCGCCGCCAACCGTGACCAGTGGGTCCAGTCGTGGTCCTCGCTCGTCGTGAAGTAACGCGGGCGTCCGGGGCGGAGCGGGCCGTCCGGGTCCGGCGGGCCGCGCGCGCCCACGCGCCGCGGCTCGCCCTCATGGCCGTGCCCCTCGCCTTCTTCGCCGTCTTCTTCGCCTACCCCGTCGCCGCGATCGTCGGCCGCGGCCTGAAGACCGGCGACGGCTGGCAGTTCGGCCGGATCGCCGGTGTGCTCGGCCGTCAGGACATCCTCGGTGTCCTGTGGTTCACCACCTGGCAGGCGCTCGCCTCCACGGCGCTCACCCTGCTGATCGCCCTGCCCGGCGCCTATGTGTTCGCGCGCCTGGACTTCCCCGGCAAGGCGGTGCTGCGCGCGGTGGTCACCGTGCCGTTCGTGCTGCCGACCGTCGTCGTCGGTACGGCCTTCCTCGCGCTGCTCGGGCGCGGGGGACTGCTGGACGAGCTGTGGGGGATACGCCTCGACACCACCGTCTGGGCCATCCTCCTCGCCCATGTCTTCTTCAACTACGCGGTGGTCGTACGGACCGTGGGCGGTCTGTGGTCGCAGCTCGACCCGCGCCAGGAGGAGGCCGCGCGCGTCCTCGGCGCGGGCCGGTTCGCGGCGTGGCGCCGGGTGACGCTGCCCGCGCTCGCGCCGGCCGTCGCCGCCGCCGCGCTGATGGTCTTCCTCTTCACCTTCACCTCCTTCGGCGTCGTGCAGATCCTCGGCGGACCCGCCTACTCCACCCTGGAGGTGGAGATCTACCGGCAGACCGCGCAACTGCTCGACCTGCCCACCGCCGCCGTGCTGACGCTCCTTCAGTTCGCCGCCGTCGGCGCGATCCTGGCCGTGCACGCCCGGACCGTACGGCGCCGGGAGACCGCTCTGCGGCTGGTCGACCCCGCGCGGACCGCGAGCCGGCCGCGCGGGCGGGGCCAGTGGGTGATCCTCGGCGGCGTGCTCGGGTCCGTGACGCTGCTGATCCTGCTGCCGCTCGGCGTGCTGGTCGAGCGCTCCCTCGACGCACCCGGCGGATACGGCCTCGGCTTCTACCGGGCGCTCGGGTCGGTGGAGGCGAGCGGCGGCACCTTTCTCGTACCGCCGCTCGAAGCGGTCGGCAACTCGCTGACGTACGCGCTGGTCGCGACCGTGATCGCGCTGGTGGTGGGGGGTCTGGCAGCCGCCGCGCTGACCCGAGGGGCGGGGCCGCTGGTGCGGGGCTTCGACGCGCTGCTGATGCTGCCGCTCGGCGTCTCCGCCGTCACCGTCGGCTTCGGCTTCCTGATCACCCTCGACAAGCCGCCGCTGGATCTGCGGGCCTCCTGGATCCTCGTCCCGCTCGCCCAGGCGCTGGTCGGCGTCCCCTTCGTCGTACGGACCATGCTGCCCGTACTGCGGGCGGTGGACGCGCGGCTGCGCGAGGCGGCGGCGGTGCTCGGCGCGTCCCCGGCGCGCGCGTGGCGGGAGGTCGACCTGCCGCTGGTACGGCGGGCGCTGCTGGTCGCGGCGGGCTTCGCGTTCGCCGTCTCGCTGGGTGAGTTCGGCGCGACGGTCTTCATCGCCCGCCCCGACCGCCCGACGCTGCCGGTGGCCGTGGCCCGGCTGCTGGGACGGCCCGGCGAGCTGAACTACGGGCAGGCGATGGCCCTGTCCACGGTCCTGATGGTGGTGTGCGCTCTCTCGCTGCTGGCGCTGGAACGTATCCGTACCGACCGCTCCGGAGAATTCTGATGGCCCTGCTGACCCTGTCGGACGTGACCGTACGGTTCGGATCCGGCCCGGGAGCGCGCTCGGCGCTCGACGCGGTGGAGCTGAGCGTCGCCGAGCACGAGATCGTCTGTGTGCTCGGCCCGAGCGGCAGCGGCAAGTCGACGCTCCTGCGGGTGGTCGCCGGGCTCCAGCGCCCGGACGGCGGGCGGGTGCTGCTCGACGGCGCGGACCAGGCGGAGGTGCCGGTCCACCGGCGCGGGGTGGGGCTGATGTTCCAGGACCACCAGCTCTTCCCGCAGCGGGACGTGGCCGGCAATGTCGCCTTCGGGCTGCGGATGCGCGGCGCGCCGCGCGGCGAACAGGCCGCCCGGGTCGCCGAACTGCTCGATCTCGTCGGGCTGCCCGGCGCGGGCCCGCGTGCCGTCGACGCGCTGTCCGGCGGCGAACAGCAGCGGGTCGCCCTGGCGCGGGCACTCGCGCCGCGCCCCCGGCTGCTGATGCTGGACGAACCGCTCGGCCAGCTCGACCGCGGGCTGCGGGAGCGGCTGGTGGTGGAGTTGCGCGGGCTGTTCGGGCGGCTCGGTACGACCGTGCTCGCCGTCACCCACGACCAGGGCGAGGCGTTCGCGCTCGCCGACCGGGTCGTGGTGATGCGCGACGGTCGTATCGCCCAGACCGGCACCCCACTGGAGGTCTGGCAGCGGCCCGCCTCCGCCTTCGTGGCCCGCTTCCTCGGCTTCGACAATGTTGTGACGGCGACGGTGAAGGGCGCGTCCGCCGATACGGTCTGGGGCCCGGTCCCCGTACCGGACGGATCCCCGGAGGGCGAGCGGACCCTGCTGGTACGGCCGGCCGGCGTACGGCTCGGGGACCCCGCCGGGGGGCTGCGCTGCACGGTCGGGGCGCGGGCGTTCCGGGGCGGGCGGGTCACCGTGACGCTGCGTCCGGACACGGGACCTGACGGGGGGACAGCCGGGGAGCGGCCGGACATCGAGGCCGAATGCGGTCTGCGCGAGGTGCCGGACGAGGGGGCGGCGGTGGGGGTCTCCTTCGCCGCGGAGGACGTGGTGGTGCTGGCGGAGGGCGGGGGCGGGGGCGGGGACCCGGAGGACTGACCCGGGTCTTCAGGTCCGGGCGGGCCGGGTACGTACCCGGCCCGCCCGGACCGCTATCGCGACAGCGGGACCGCCGCCAGGGAGGCCACCGCCCAGGTCAGCGGGGCGAAGACCGCCAGGACCGCCGTCGCCCGCACCGCGGCGGCCGTACGGACGAGGGTGACCGGGGCGCCGACCAGACGCAGCGAGTGGGTGATGGCGGTGCGGGTCTGGCGCGCCTCCAGCGTGGCGGTCAGGACCGTGGCGGCCGTACAGCCGATCACCAGGGCGGCGCCCAGGGCGGTGAGCGGGCCGAAGGGGCGTTCGTCGCCAGGGCCGTAGAGGGAGTTCGCGGCGAGGACCCCGGAGAGCACCGCGCACAGCACTCCGAGCGGCCGGCCGATACGGCGAGCCTCGGCCATCAGTGTGCGGCCGGCCAGCAGCCGGAGCGCGCCGGGGCGCAGGATCTGGAGCAGCCAGCCGCACAGATACGTGATGCCGGGGCCGGCCAGTGCGAGGCCGATCGCCGTCAGTGTCCAGCCGAGCAGCACCTCGGCCGGACTGCCGTCGAAGTGGCCGGGCAGCGGGAGTACGGAGCCGCCGCCGTCCCGGCTCGCGTACGTCTCCACGGCGAGCCCCGCCGCGGTGAGCGCGACGCCCCAGGGCAGTCCGGACGGCGCGGGGGCCGGGGCCGGGGGGTGTACGGGCGGGAGCCGCGTCGCCCCGTCGGCGGCCGGGGCGACGTCCGTCTCCGGGCCCGTGTCCGCGTCCGTTTCCGCGTCGGCCTCAGCAGCGGGGGCGGCGGTGGCGGACGCGGTGCGCCGGGACGTTCCGGCGACCGCGTGTCCCCGGCGGCGCAGCGCCAGCGCCGTCGCCGCCGTCGCCAGCACGGGCACCGCCGCGAGCAGCGTCAGTACGGCGCCCAGCGGCAGCGGCCGGCCGGCGGCGAGCAGCTCCGCCGCGTCCCCGTCGAACGGCAGCCCGGTCAGATCACCGCGCAGATGGAGGAAGAAGAGCAGCGCGACGGCGCTGCCCAGCGTGCAGGACACGGCGGTCGAGGTGGCGGCCAGCGCCGTCAGCCTGGCCGGCCCGAGACCCACCGCGGAGAGCCCGGCGCGCAGCCGGATGCTCGGGTCCGTCACCGCCACGGCGACCGCGAACTGCACCGTCGCCGCCAGCGGGATCAGGCACCACAGCAGCCGTACCGTGGAGCCGTCGGGGTGGCCCATGGCCCAGCCCAGCGTGCACAGCAGCAGGAAGCCGACCCCGGCGGAGGCGGCGGCGACCAGCAGCCGGCGGAGCTGGATCAGCAGATGGGTGCGGCGGCCTAGACGGAGAGCGAGCACGCGGCCCGGCCTTCCGCCTCGGACGGCCGCGCCGCGGTGACGCGACGGCCGTCGACCAGGGTGATCACGCGGTCCGCGAGCGTCGCGACCTCGTCGTCCAGCGTGGCCAGCACCACCGTGATGTGGTGCGAACGGGCCGCGGTGGTCAGCGTACGGAGCACCTGGGCCCGGTCCGTACGGTGCAGCGGGGCGGTCGGCTCGTCGGCGAAGAGCACCGCGGGCTCGGTGACGAGGGCGCGGGCGACGGAGACCCGCTGCCGCTGCGACTGGAGCAGCGCGAAGGGACGTTTACGGGCGTACGGGCCGATGTCGAGGCGCTCCAGCCACTCCATCGCGGCGGTCTTGGCGGCCCGGTGCGACGTGCCGCGCATCAGCAGCGGCAGGGCCGCGTTCTCCCAGGCGCTCAGCTCGGGGACGAGGGACGGCTCGGGGCCGATCCAGCCGAAGCGGTCGCGGCGCAGCCGTTCGCGCAGCGCGGCGCTCATGGTGTGGACGGGCGAGCTGTTGAACCAGACCTCGCCGTCGCGCGGGACCAGCTGGCCCGACAGGCATCTCAGCAGGGTCGTCTTGCCGCTGCCGCGCGGTCCGTTGACGGCGAGGATCTCGCCCTCGCGCACGCCGAGCGAGACCCCGTCGAGGGCGGGTGATCCGTTGTGGGAGTAGTGCAGGGAACGCGCCCAGAGCACGTCGTTGTCCGGCGGGGCCACCATGGCGTACACCTCGGTTCTGGTCTGACGTACCTGGCACGCTAGGGACGTGGGACCGGGTGTGCGGACAGCACACGGCCCGAATGCCACCCTTCTCACTCGAAAGAGGGGCAAACGGGCCGCTGGGTGAAGTGCTCTGCGATGTTTGGCGCCGCGGTGGATCAGAGCTTGGTCCACGCCTCCGTCAGGACCGCGCGCAGGATCCCCTCGATCTCGTCGAACGTCGACTGGTCGGAGATGAGCGCCGGCGCCAGCTGCACCACCGGGTCGCCCCGGTCGTCGGCGCGGCAGTACAGCCCGCTGTCGTACAGCTTCTTGGAGAGGAAGCCGTACAGGACGCGCTCGGTCTCCTCGTCCGTGAACGACTCCTTGGTGTCCTTGTCCTTCACCAGCTCGATGCCGTAGAAGAAGCCGTTGCCGCGGACGTCGCCGACGATCGGCAGGTCGTGCAGCTTCTTCAGGGTGTCGAAGAACGCGCCCTCGTTGTCGAGGACGTGCTGGTTGAGGCCCTCGCGCTCGAAGATGTCGAGGTTGGCGAGGCCGACGGCCGCGGAGACCGGGTGGCCGCCGAACGTATAGCCGTGCAGGAAGGTGTTGTCGCCCGTGTAGAACGGCTCGGCCAGCCGGTCGGAGATGATGCACGCGCCGATCGGGGAGTAGCCCGAGGTCATGCCCTTGGCGCAGGTGATCATGTCGGGGACGTAGTCGAACTTGTCGCAGGCGAACATCGTGCCGAGCCGGCCGAAGGCGCAGATGACCTCGTCGGAGACGAGCAGGACGTCGTACTGGTCGCAGATCTCGCGGACCCGCTGGAAGTAGCCGGGCGGCGGCGGGAAGCAGCCGCCCGCGTTCTGTACGGGCTCCAGGAAGACCGCGGCGACCGTCTCGGGGCCCTCGAAGAGGATCTCCTGCTCGATCTGGTCGGCGCACCAGCGGCCGTACGCCTCGGGGTCGTCCCCGTGGATCGGCGCGCGGTAGATGTTGGTGTTGACGACCTTGTGCGCGCCCGGGACGAGCGGCTCGAAGGGCGCCTTGAGGGCGGGCAGTCCGGTGATGGACAGGGCTCCCTGTGGAGTGCCGTGGTAGGCGACCGCCCGGGATATGACCTTGTACTTGGTCGGCTTGCCGGTCAGCTTGAAGTACTGCTTGGCGAGCTTCCAGGCGGTCTCGACCGCTTCGCCGCCGCCGGTGGTGAAGAAGACCTTGTTGAGGTCGCCGGGTGCGTAGTGCGCGAGCCGCTCGGCCAGTTCGACTGCCTTGGGGTGCGCGTACGACCACACCGGGAAGAAGGCCAGCTCCTGCGCCTGCTTGTAGGCGGTCTCGGCCAGCTCGTGACGGCCGTGGCCGGCGTTGACGACGAACAGCCCGGAGAGGCCGTCGAGGTAGCGCTTGCCCTTGTCGTCGTAGATGTAGGTGCCCTCGCCACGCACGATGGTGGGCACGGGTGCGTTCTCGTACGACGACATGCGGGTGAAGTGCATCCACAGGTGGTCGTACGCGGTCTTGGAGAGGTCCTTGCTCACGGCTATCGGGTTCCCCACATGTAGGTCTGCTTCTTCAGCTTGAGGTAGACGAAGCTCTCGGTGGAGCGCACGCCGGGGAGCGCGCGGATCCGCTTGTTGATGACCCGCAGCAGATGGTCGTCGTCCTCGCAGACGATCTCCACCATGAGGTCGAAGGAGCCCGCGGTCATCACCACGTACTCGCACTCGTCCATCGCGGCCAGCGCGTCCGCGACCGACTCGGTGTCGCCCTCGACATTGATGCCGACCATCGCCTGCCGGCGGAAGCCGACGGTGAGCGGGTCGGTGACGGCGACGATCTGCATCACGCCCTGGTCGATCAGTTTCTGCACGCGCTGGCGTACGGCCGCCTCGGAGAGGCCGACGGCCTTGCCGATCGCGGCGTACGGACGCCGTCCGTCCTCCTGGAGCTGCTCGATGATCGCGAGGGAGACGGTGTCGATCGTCGGGGACGATCCGCTGGAATCTGCGCTACGGCTGGCCACGCGGTTCACTGTGCACTGCGGGTCGTCGGTCCCGCAACCCCGTATCGATGAAATTCGTTGTCGTGAGGTTCAAATAACACCGAATCCGAAGATGTGGAGGGTCGGGCCTGTCGAAAGCGTCGACCGACGGAATAGGCTGGGCGCCCTGCCCGTGGGGATCCGACATGGGTGCACCGAAACTGGAGGGATGGCAGTGACCACCGAGCTGCGGCGGCTGCGTAACTACATCAACGGGGAATTCCGGGACGCCGCGGAGGGCGGCACCATCGAGGTGGTCAACCCAGCCACGGGTGAGCCGTACGCCACCTCTCCGCTCTCGCGCGAGGCCGATGTCGACGCCGCGATGGCCGCCGCCGCGGCGGCCTTCCCCGCCTGGCGCGACACGACCCCCGCCGAGCGCCAGAAGGCGCTCCTCAAGATCGCGGACGCTTTCGAGGAGCGCGCCGAGGAACTGATCGCCGCGGAGTCGGAGAACACGGGCAAGCCCCTGGAGCTGACCCGTACCGAAGAGGTCCCGCCGATGGTGGACCAGATCCGCTTCTTCGCGGGCGCGGCGCGGATGCTCGAAGGCCGGTCGGCGGGCGAGTACATGGAGGGCCTCACCTCGTTCGTCCGCCGGGAGCCGATCGGGGTCTGCGCGCAGGTGGCGCCGTGGAACTACCCGATGATGATGGCCGTGTGGAAGTTCGCGCCGGCCCTCGCCGCGGGCAACACCGTCGTCCTGAAGCCCTCGGACACGACCCCCGCCTCGACCGTGCTGCTCGCCGAGATCATCGGCGCGATCGTCCCCCCGGGCGTCTTCAACGTCATCTGCGGCGACCGGGAGACCGGGCGCGCGATGGTCGAGCACCCGACGCCGGCGATGGCCTCCATCACCGGTTCCGTCCGGGCCGGCATCCAGGTCGCCGGGTCGGCGGCCAAGGACGTCAAGCGCGTCCATCTGGAGCTGGGCGGCAAGGCGCCGGTCGTGGTCTTCGAGGACGTCGACATCGCCAAGGCCGTCGGGGACATCGCGGTGGCGGGCTACTTCAACGCGGGCCAGGACTGTACGGCCGCCACCCGCGTCCTGGTGCACGAGTCGATCCACGACGAGTTCGTGACCGCCCTCGCCAAGGCGGCGGCCGACACGAAGACGGGCGCCGCGGACGACGAGGACGTGCTGTACGGCCCGCTCAACAACGCCAACCAGCTCGCCCAGGTGTCCGGCTTCATCGAGCGCCTTCCCGCCCACGCCAAGGTAGAGGCGGGCGGCCACCGTGTCGGCGACAAGGGCTACTTCTACGCCCCGACCGTCGTCTCCGGCCTCAAGCAGGACGACGAGATCATCCAGAACGAGGTCTTCGGCCCGGTCATCACCGTCCAGTCCTTCACGGACGAGGCCCAGGCCCTGGAGTACGCCAACGGGGTCGAGTTCGCGCTCGCCTCCTCGGTGTGGACCAAGGACCACGGCCGTGCCATGCGCATGTCGAAGTCGCTGGACTTCGGCTGCGTCTGGATCAACACCCACATCCCGCTGGTCGCGGAGATGCCGCACGGCGGCTTCAAGAAGTCCGGCTACGGCAAGGACCTGTCGGCGTACGGCTTCGACGACTACACGCGCGTCAAGCACGTGATGACGTCCCTCGACGGCTGACGTACCCGGTACCCGGTACCTGACGCCCGCTCCCGTCCCGAGGGCGGGCGTCGGGCGTCCCCGCTGCGTTTGTTGGCCCTCGGCGATGCGGGCATCCTGGGTGGTGAGGGGACCGCGGAGGCGAATCGAGGGCGATGAGCACGGGTGGCAACACTTCTCACGACGGGCTGAACGGCCGCCGCGAGCGGGAGTCCGCGGCCGTCGTCACCGTGGACGGGCGCGGGATCGTCACCGGATGGAGCAAGGGCGCCGCGTCTCTTCTCGGCTACGAACCGGAGCAGGCCGTCGGCCGCCCCGCCGCCCGGCTGCTCGCCACGGACCGCGCCGAGGCCGCCGACGCGGTGACGGCGCTGCTCCGCGCGGACGTGTGGCGCGGCACCGTGGCCGTACGGCACCGGAACGGCGGCCGGCTGGAACTCGGCCTGGTGGCCTGCCCGCTGCTGGCCGCCGACGGCACGACCCGGGGATACGTGGTGACCGTCAACGCCATGGCACAGCCACCGGGAGCCGACCCGCTCACCGTGGACGCGGCCGTCGCCCAGGCACCCGTCGCCCTCTCGTCCTTCGACACGGAAGAGCGCTACATCCGGCTCAACGACGCCGCCTGCGCGATCCTCGGCATACGCGAAGAAGACCTGCGCGGACGGGACTTCGCCGACACCATGGACCCCGGCGACCACGACAGCGGGCACTTCCTGGAGCAGTTGCGCCGGGTGAACAGCACCGGCCGGCCCCTGCACTACGAGAGCTACACCAACGCCCTGACCTCGGCCCGCGTCCACGCCTGGAACATCCACATGTGGCCGGTCCGGGACCCCGACGGCCGGCAGCGGGGCGTCTCCATGCTGGCGTTCGACAGCAGTGAGCAGTACTGGGCCAGGCAGCGGCTGCTGCTGCTCAAGGAGGCGGGCACCGCCATCGGCACCACGCTGGACGTGGTCCGCACCGCCGAGGAACTCGCCCGGCTCGTCCTGCCCGTACTCGCCGACTTCAGCAGCGTCGACCTGCTGGACTCCGTACTCCAGGGCGACGAGCCGGCCGAGGGCCCGCTGGACACCGCCGTACGGCTGCGCCGGGTGGCCAACCTGGCCGTCGACCCGGACATCACCTCCGGCGCCGTCGCGCTGGGCAGCCTCGAAACCTACCCGGAGGCATCCCCGCCCGCCCGCTGTCTGACCACGGGACGGCCCTCGCTGAGCCGGCTGGGCGACACCGACTTCGCCCTCTGGACCGGGGCGAACGAGGCCAGGGCGAAAATGGTCAGGGAACTCGGCGTGCACTCCCTGATGGCCGTGCCGCTGCGGGCGCGCGGGATCACCCTCGGCGTGGCCGTCCTCACCCGCGCGCAGCGCCAGGACCCCTTCGAACAGGACGATGTGGTGCTCGCCGAGGAGCTCGCGGGCCGCGCCGCCGTCTGCATCGACAACGCGCGCCGCTACACGCGGGAACACACCACGGCGCTCGCCCTCCAGCGCAGCCTGCTCACCCAGCGGCTGCCGGACCAGGCCGCCGTGGAGGTCGCCTCCCGTTATCTGCCCGCGGGCTCCCGCGCCGGGGTCGGCGGCGACTGGTTCGACGTGATCCCGCTCTCCGGGAACCGGGTCGCGCTCGTCGTCGGCGACGTCGTCGGCCACGGAATCCACGCCTCCGCCTCCATGGGCCGGCTGCGTACGGCCGTACGCACCCTTGCCGATGTGGATCTGCCGCCCGACGAACTGCTCACCCACCTCGACGACCTGGTGAGCCACCTCGCCGACGACGACAGCTACGCGGCGGCGGCCGAGACCACCGGTGAGCTGGGCGCCACCTGTCTGTACGCCGTCTACGACCCGGTTTCGCGCCGCTGCGCGATGGCCTCGGCGGGGCATCTGCCGCCCGCGCTCCGGCTCCCGGACGGCACCGTCGAGCTGTTCGACATCGTCGCGGGCCCTCCGCTGGGCATCGGAGGCGTGCCCTTCGAGGTCACCGAACGGGAGCTGCCCGAGGGAAGCGTGCTCGCGCTCTGCACCGACGGGCTGATCGGCGGCCCGGACCGTGATGTCGAGGCGGGCCTGGAACGGCTGCGCGCGGTACTGGCGGAGCGACCGGCCGAGGGACCGGCGGCCGAGGACTTCCAGTCACTGGAGGCCCTCTGCGACCGGGTGATGACCCGGCTCCTGCCCGGCCGGCCCACCGACGACGCCGCGCTCCTCGTCACCCGGACCCGCGCGCTCCACTCCGACCAGGTCGCCTCCTGGGAGCTGACGGGGGACCCGGCGCAGGTGGCGGACGCCCGGGAGAACGCCTCGGCGCAGCTCACCGCCTGGGGGCTGGAGGACGCCGCGTTCGTCACCGAACTCGTGGTGAGCGAACTGGTCACCAACGCCATCCGCTACGGGGCCGAGCCCATCCGGCTCCGGCTGATCCGCGACCGTACCCTCATCTGCGAGGTCTCCGACGGCAGCAGCACCGCCCCGCACCTGCGCCGTGCGCACGCGTTCGACGAGGGGGGCCGCGGTCTGCTGCTGGTCGCCCAGCTCACCCAGAGCTGGGGAACCCGCCAGACCGGGTCGGGGAAGACCATCTGGGCCGAGCAGGTCCTCACCCATCTCGCCGGGCTCTAAGGCACGTTCCGCCCGGGAGAGCCGGGGGCGCCGGGAGAGCCGAGCAGGCCGGTCAGGACGCCGATCCGGTTGGTGGTGATCGAGTCGACGCCGCACGCGATCAGCCGCCGCATCGAGCGCCGGGTGTCCGCCGTCCACGCCGAGACCAGCAGCCCGTCCCGGTGGTTGCTCTCCACCAGCGCCCTCCCGACCAGCCCGAACCGGTAGTTGAGCCAGCGCGGCCGGACCGCCGCGAGCAGCGCGGGCCGCGGCGGCGCCACGGTCGTCCAGGTCATCGCGATCTCGGCGGCCGGATCGGCGGCGCGCACGGCGAGCATCGTGCCCGGGCCCGCGCAGTAGTACACGCGCCCCTCGGCGCCGCACTCGCGCACCGTGCCGACGACCTTCCGGACCGCCGGCTCGGTGGCGCCGGGCAGATCGATCATCAGCCGGCCGCCGGCCCCGCCGGTCTCCCCGTCCGCCGCGTGGAGCGTCTCCCGGAGCGTCGGCACACCGCCGCGCGTCAGCTCGCGCAGCTCGTCGTACGTCAGCTCCGCGAGCCGCCGGTCATGGCCCCAGAGCCGCCGCAGCGAGGAGTCGTGCAGCAGTACGGGCACGCCGTCGCGGGTGAGCCGCACATCGATCTCGACCGCCCCCGCCCCCCGCTCCCGCGCCGAACGGACCGAGGACAGCGTGTTCTCACGGGCGTGGTACGGGTCGCCGCGGTGGCCCACGGCGACGACCGCGTGCTCGGCCGCCATTACCGCGCGAGCCACTCGGCGGTGTACGTGTCGATCTCCGCCGCGAGCGTCTTCTTGCCCGCCGCGTCCAGGAAGGACGCCTCCACGGCGTTCTTCGCGAGATCGGCGATGCCGCGCTCGTCCAGACCGAGCAGCCGGGCCGCGACCGCGTACTCCCGGTTGAGGTCCGTACCGAACATCGGCGGGTCGTCGCTGTTGACCGTCACCATCACCCCGGCCGCCACCATCGCCTTGATGGGGTGCTCCTCGATGTCGGCGACCGCGCGGGTGGCGATGTTGGAGGTGGGGCACACCTCCAGCGGGATGCGGTGGCGCGCGAGATGCGCCAGCAGCTCCGGGTCCCGTACGGCGCTGGTGCCGTGGCCGATGCGCTCCGCGCCCAGGTCGCGCAGCGCGTCCCAGATGGTCTCGGGCCCGGTCGTCTCACCGGCGTGCGGTACGGAGTGCAGCCCCGCGGCGATCGCCCGGTCGAAGTACGGCTTGAACTGCGGCCGTGGCACACCGATCTCGGGCCCGCCGAGCCCGAACGAGACCAGGCCCTCCGGGCGCAGGTCCACCGCGAGCCGGGCGGTCTCCTCGGCGGCCGGCAGCCCCGCCTCGCCGGGGATGTCGAAGCACCAGCGCAGCACGACACCCAGTTCGGCCTCGGCCGCCTTCCTGGCGTCCTCGATCGCCTCCATGAACCCCTGCTCGGGGATGCCCCGGCTGGTCGAGCTGTACGGGGTCACGGTCAGCTCGGCGTAGCGGATGTTCTGCCGCGCCATGTCCCGGGCGACCTCGAACGTGAGCAGCCGGACGTCCTCGGGCGTGCGGATCAGGTCGACGACGGAGAGATAGACGGTGATGAAGTGTGCGAAATCGGTGAAGGTGAAGTAGTCGGCGAGCGCCTCGGGGTCGCTGGGCACCTGGGAGTCCGGGTGCCGGGCGGCCAGTTCGGCCACGATCCGGGGTGAGGCGGAACCGACGTGGTGGACGTGCAGCTCGGCCTTGGGCAGCCCCGCGATGAAGGGGTGCGGGTCGGTCATCGGAAACCTCCGGGAACTCCGGGAACGGTGAGTACGGCGCGGGCGGACGGTACGCCGGACCCTGGACGAGGAAGTCCGAAGTCCTGTCTGCCCGGGTCCGTGCTGGGCAGGGATCATCGTAGGCCGGGCCGCTTCAGCCCGGGGCACAGGCCGTAGCATGACCGGAATTACGATGGGGGAGGCCCATGTCTGACCAGAGCGAGCAGCCGTCGGGCGGCGCCGCGCCGAATGATCCGTGGGCGCCGCCGGAGCAGAAGACGTCGCTGGACAAGCAGGCGGGCCCGCCCGCGTCCGTGCACGACCAGCAGACGGTCCTCGGCATACCCGGACTGGGGCAGGGACAGGCACCGGGGCAGGCACCCGCCGCCGGGCCCACTCCGCCGTCCCCGTACGGACCCGCGCCGGCGTCGCCCTACGGGCCCGCGTCCGGGGCCGTACCGCCGCCGCCGACCGCCCCCGGGGGGCCGGCCCAGGCGCCGCCGGGAGCGTACGGCTACCCCGGCGTCCCGCCCCAGGCCACCCAGGCCACCCAGGGCTTCCAGCAGCCCGGCTCGCCCTACGGGCCCGGGCCCGGGCCGGGCGTCGGTCCGGCCGCCGGCCCTGGCTACGGCTACCCCACGTACCCAGCCACGCCCGGTTACCCGGGCTACCCGGGCTACGGGCAGAACCCCTGGCAGCAGGCCCCGGCCAACGGCCTCGGTACCGCCGCGCTGGTGCTCGGGATCATCTCCGTCGTGGCCTTCTGCTTCTGGGGGGTGAACATCGTCCTCGCCGTCCTCGCGCTGATCTTCGGCATCATCGGCCGCCGCCGCGCCAACCGCGGTGAGGCCACCAACGGCGGAATGGCGCTGGCGGGCATCGTCCTCGGTGCCGTCGGCATCGTGCTCGGCGTCGCGATGCTCTCCCTGCTCATCGCGGGAGTGGTGTTCAACGACGGCGACTACGAGACGGGCACCAGCGACGACGACCCGTTCGCCACCTCGCTGGTCGTCGGCGCCGACCGGGTCTAGGGCTGTTCGTCCGGATCCGTCCGGAGCCGCTCCCGCGCCTCCATGAGCGCGAAGCCCAGCAGATTGAGCCCGCGCCAGCGGGCGGGGTCCTCGGCCCGCTCGTCGTCCGAGGCCAGTCCGATGCCCCAGACACGGTCCATCGGGCTGGCCTCGACGAGTATCCGGCCGCCCGTCGCCAGCAGGAATCCGCGCAGCGCGGCGTCCTGCCCGAATTTGTGGACGGCGCCCGCCACCACGATCGCGTAGCGCTCCCGCTCCCAGACGGTCTCGTCGAAACCACGCACCAGCCGCCCCGCCCGCTTCGCCAGGGCCGGGTTCGCCGCCGTCAGCGCCGCTCGCTCGGCCTCCGCGTCGCCGAAGAGCCGGGCCTTGCTCGCCATCATCCAGTGCTCCGCCGTCGCGTACGCCGCTCCGTCGACGGTGAACGGCGCGGGCCACCACTGGCTGAGACAGCTCGCGCCGAGCACACCGTCCCGCCGGGGTGTGTGCCCCCAGAAGTGCAGGTACCTCAGCCGCTCACCCCGCTCCGCGCGCGCGATCAGCCCGGCCGCGCCAAGCCCCTCCGCGACGCTTTCCGCACCGTCCCCCGTACCGCTCCCCGTGTGCTCGCTCATGCACCGGATTCTGGCACCCACCACCGACAACACCTCCGTACCGGCACGTCCCGGTACGCACGGAGCGCGACCGAATCCGTCGTGTAATCAAAAGGCAACAACGGAATCCCTTGTTGGGATGGGATGGCTCTGTCAGGATCGGCACTCAATTGGAGCCGGGGCCACCACCGTGACATCGGAGAACCGCATGGGCGACCACTTCCAGGTGCGCGACCGTTTCGCGAGCGGGGCGCAGTTCATCGACGGGCGGGCGCGGCCCGGCAGTTCGGGGCGTACGCACACCGTCGTGAACCCGGCCACCGGCGAGGACCTCCTGACCTACCCGACCGCGGGCCCCGACGACGTGGACGACGCCGTCGCCGCCGCGCACGCGGCCTTCCCCGGCTGGGCCGGAGCCACGCCCGCCGCCCGCTCGGACGCCCTGCACCGGTTCGCGGAGGTGCTGGCGGCACAGGCCCCGGACCTCGCGTACGCCGAGTCGCTCCAGTGCGGCAAGCCGATCAAGCTGTCCACCGAGTTCGACGTCCCGGGCACCATCGACAACACCGCCTTCTTCGCCGGCGCCGCCCGCCGCCTCGAAGGCGTCTCCGCCGGGGAGTACAGCGGCGACCACACCTCGTACGTACGCCGGGAGGCGATCGGGGTCGTCGGCTCCATCGCGCCCTGGAACTACCCGCTCCAGATGGCCGCCTGGAAGATCCTCCCGGCGATCGCCGCCGGCAACACCGTCGTGCTCAAGCCCGCCGAGATCACCCCGCTGACCTCGCTGATGTTCGCCCGGGCCGCCCAGGAGGCCGGACTCCCCGCGGGAGTGATCAACATCGTCGCCGGGACGGGACCCGGCGCCGGCGAACACCTCGTCGGCCATCCCGATGTCGCCATGGTCTCCTTCACCGGCTCCACCTCCGTCGGCCGGCGCGTCGCGGGGATCGCCACCGCCGGCGTCAAGCGCCTCCACCTCGAACTCGGCGGCAAGGCGCCCTTCGTCGTCTTCGACGACGCCGACCTGGAGGCCGCCGTCCACGGCGCGGTCGCCGCGTCGCTGATCAACGGCGGCCAGGACTGCACCGCCGCCACCCGCGCCTATGTGCAACGGCCCCTGTACGACGCCTTCGTGAGCGGGGTCGCCGACCTGATGGGGACCGTACGGCTCGGCGACCCCTTCGACGAGGCCACCGACCTCGGCCCGCTCATCTCGCACGCCCACCGCGACCGCGTGGCCGGATTCGTCGAGCGGGCGCGCGGCTACGCGCGCGTGGTCACCGGCGGCGAGGCCCCCGGCGGCGACTGGCGCGACGGCGCGTACTACCGCCCCACCCTCGTCACCGGCGCGGCCCAGGACAGCGAGATCGTCCAGTCGGAGATCTTCGGACCCGTCCTGGCCGTACTGCCCTTCGACTCCGACGACGAGGGCATCCGGCTCGCCAACGACACCCCCTACGGCCTCGCCGCCTCCGCCTGGAGCCGCGACGTCTACCGGACCGGCCGGGCCACCCGCGAGATCAGGGCCGGCTGCGTCTGGATCAACGACCACATCCCGATCGTCAGCGAGATGCCGCACGGCGGCTTCGGGGCCAGCGGCTTCGGCAAGGACATGTCGGCCTACTCCTTCGAGGAGTACACGCAGGTCAAGCATGTGATGTACGACAACACGGCGGTGGCCCGCAAGGACTGGCACCGCACGGTCTTCGGCGACAGACACCGTCCTTGATCACCGACCCGAAAGGGCAACAGCGCATGGAGCAGTACGAGCCCGACCGCCTCTCCGCGGCCCAGTCGGCCGCGGTCCGGCGCAGCCTGACCGGCGGCAGGGGCGCCCTCACCCGCCGCTCCCTGCTGCGCGCCTCCGGCGTCGGCGCGCTCACCGTCGGCGGGCTCGCAGGACTGAGCGCCTGCGGGATCCCGCCCGCCAAGCTGGCGGACGCGGGCGCCGCCTCGGACGACCACTCGGCGAAGGAGAAGCGGGTCGTCTTCTCCAACTGGACCGAGTACATGGACGTCAGCGACGACGAGAAGCACTACCCGACGCTGGAGGCGTTCACCAAGCGCACCGGCATCACCGTCAAGTACACCGCGGACATCAACGACAACGTCGAGTTCTTCGGCAAGATCCAGCCCCAGCTGGCCGCCGGGCAGGACATCGGCCGCGACCTCATCTGCGTCACCGACTGGCTCGCCGCCCGCATGATCAGGCTCGGCTACGCCCAGAAGCTCGACCCCGCCCGCCTGCCGCACGCCTTCGCCAACCTCTCCCAGCAGTTCCGCTCGCCCGACTGGGACCCGGGCCGCGCCTACACCTACCCGTGGACCGGCATCCCCACCGTCATCGCGTACAACACCCGGGCCACCGGCGGCCGTACGGTCGACTCCGTCTCCCAGCTGCTCGACGACCCGAAGCTGCGCGGCCGGGTCTCGTTCCTCTCCGAGATGCGCGACACCATCGGAATGACCCTGCTCGACCTGGGCAAGGACCCGGCGACCTTCACCGACGACGACTTCGACGCGGCCGTCGCCCGTATCCAGAAGGCCGTCGACAGAAAGCAGATCCGCCGCTTCACCGGCAACGACTACACCGCCGACCTGGTGAAGGGCGACATCGCCGCCTGCGTCGCCTGGGCCGGGGACATCGTCCAGCTCCAGCACGACAGCCCCGACATCAAGTACGTCATCCCCCGGGCCGGTTACATGCTCTCCAGCGACAACCTGCTGGTCCCTGCCCGGGCACGGCACAAGAGCAACGCCGAGCAGCTCATCGACCACTACTACCGGCCACCGATCGCCGCGCAGCTCGCCGCCTACATCAACTACGTCTGCCCCGTCGACGGCGTACGCGCCGAACTCACGAAGATCGACAAATCGATGGCCGACAACACCCTGATCCTCCCGGACGCGGCCATGGCCGCCGCCTCGCACGCCTTCCGCTCCCTCAGCGCCGAGGAGGAGACCGCGTACGAGCAGAAGTTCGCCAAGCTCATCGGCGCGTAGGACGCAGGACATCCCCTCTTCTCCCCGGGACCGTGACCCATGACAGACACCGCATCCACCAGCCGGAGCGGCGGCGACGTCCGCCTCAGCGGGATCAGCAAGACGTACG
Source organism: Streptomyces sp. NPDC093109 (assembly GCF_040701725.1). Taxonomy (NCBI): domain Bacteria; kingdom Bacillati; phylum Actinomycetota; class Actinomycetes; order Kitasatosporales; family Streptomycetaceae; genus Streptomyces; species Streptomyces sp. NPDC093109. The sequence continues at coordinate 83,792 of NZ_JBFBEZ010000013.1, read as the reverse complement.
GCTCCTTCCGCGCGGTCCGGCCGCTCGACCTCACCGTGCCCCAGGGCTCGTTCTTCGCCCTGCTCGGCGCGTCGGGCTGCGGCAAGACCACCACCCTGCGCATGATCGCCGGTCTGGAGGAACCGACCACCGGAGCGGTCTTCCTGGGCGACCGGGACGTCACCGCGCTGCCCCCGTACAAGCGCCCCGTCAACACCGTCTTCCAGAGCTACGCGCTCTTCCCGCACCTCGACATCCACGAGAACGTCGCCTTCGGGCTGCGCCGCCGGGGCGTCAAGTCCGTCGGCAGACAGGTGAGCGACATGCTCGACCTCGTCCAGCTCGGCGACTTCGCCCGGCGCAAGCCGCACCAGCTCTCCGGCGGCCAGCAGCAGCGCGTCGCCGTGGCCCGCGCGCTGATCAACCACCCGCAGGTGCTGCTCCTCGACGAGCCGCTCGGCGCACTCGACCTCAAGCTGCGCCGCCAGATGCAGCTGGAGCTGAAGCGCATCCAGACCGAGGTCGGCATCACCTTCATCCATGTCACCCACGACCAGGAGGAGGCCATGACCATGGCCGACACGGTCGCGGTGATGAACGGCGGCCGGGTGGAGCAGCTCGGCAGCCCCGCCGATCTCTACGAGAACCCCGAGACCACCTTCGTCGCCAACTTCCTCGGCACCTCCAACCTCATCGAGACCGAGGTCGCCGGCGCCGAGGGGGACGAACTCGTCGTCAGGGCCGGCGGCACCACGCTCCGGCTGCCCGCCGCCCGATGTCCGGCGCCCGCCACGAACGGGGGCCGGCCGACGGCCGGCGGCCGGCTCCTGGTCGGGGTACGGCCCGAGAAGATATCCCTGACGCACGCGGACGACGCGGACACCATCCCCGAGGGCCGCAACCGGGTCCCCGGCCGGATCGCCGACTCCAGCTTCATCGGCGTCTCCACGCAGTACGTGATCGACAGCCCGGTCTGCCCCGAGCTGGAGGTGTACGCCCAGAACATCGAACGGGACGGCCGGCTCGCCCCCGGCGCCGAGGTCGTCCTGCACTGGAACCCGGCCCACACCTTCGGTCTCGACGCGGCCCAGTCCCCGCTCTCCGGGACAACGGGTGACGCGGGCGTCGAGACGGTGGCCGGGGAGGCCGCGTGACCGCCACCGAAGCCCCGCCCGCCGCCGCTGCCCCGCCGCCCCCGCCCCCGGCGCCGGCCGAACCGACCGTGCGCAAGGCGTCCGTCCGCAGGCGGCTCGTACCGTACTGGCTGCTGCTGCCCGGCATCCTGTGGCTGCTGGTCTTCTTCGCGCTGCCGCTGGTCTACCAGGCGTCGACATCCGTACAGACCGGCTCCCTCGAAGAGGGCTTCACCGTCACCTGGCACGTCCAGACCTACTGGGACGCGCTCCAGGAGTACTACCCGCAGTTCCTCCGCTCGCTGCTCTACGCGGGCACCGCCACCGTCCTGTGCCTGCTGCTCGGCTACCCGCTCGCGTATCTCATCGCCTTCAAGGCGGGCCGCTGGCGCAATCTGCTGCTGGTCCTCGTCATCGCGCCGTTCTTCACCAGCTTCCTGATCCGCACACTCGCCTGGAAGACGATCCTCGCCGACGACGGGACGGTTGTCAGCGTCATGAACACGCTGCACGTCCTCGATGTGACGAGCTGGCTCGGCTGGACCGAGGGCAGCCGGGTGCTGGCCACCCCCATGGCGGTGGTCTGCGGACTGACCTACAACTTCCTGCCGTTCATGATCCTGCCGCTCTACACCTCGCTGGAGCGCGTCGACGGGCGGCTCCACGAGGCGGCGGGCGACCTCTACGCCCGGCCGCTGACCACCTTCCGCAAGGTGACCTTCCCGCTCTCGCTGCCCGGCGTCGTCTCCGGCACCCTGCTCACGTTCATCCCGGCCAGCGGCGACTACGTCAACGCCGAACTGCTCGGCTCGACGGACACGAAGATGGTCGGCAGCGTCATCCAGACGCAGTTCCTGCGGGTCCTCGACTATCCGACGGCCGCCGCGCTCTCCTTCATCCTGATGGCGATCGTCCTCGTCATGGTCACCTTCTACATCCGCCGAGCCGGGACGGAGGACCTCGTCTGATGCGCTGGTTCCGACGCAACCTCGTCGTTCTCGCGGGTCTGGGCACCCTCGCCTACCTGATCCTGCCGAACCTCGTCGTGATGGTCTTCTCGTTCAACAAGCCCAACGGCCGCTTCAACTACACCTGGCAGCGCTTCTCCACGGACGCCTGGCAGGACCCGTGCGGGGTGGCCGACCTGTGCGGCTCGCTGAGCCTCTCGCTGCGGCTCGCCGCCTGGGCGACGCTCGGCGCCACCGTGCTCGGCACGATGATCGCGTTCGCGCTGGTCCGCTACCGCTTCCGGGGGCGCGGCCCGATCAACTCGCTGATCTTCCTGCCGATGGCGATGCCCGAGGTCGTGATGGCCGCCTCGCTGCTGACGCTCTTCCTGAACCTCGGCGCGCGGCTCGGCTTCTGGACCGTCCTCATCGCACACATCATGTTCTGCCTCAGCTTCGTGGTGACGGCGGTCAAGGCGCGCGTCATGTCCATGGACCCGCGGCTGGAGGAAGCGGCGCGCGACCTCTACGCGGGCCCGGTGCAGACCTTCGTACGGGTCACCCTGCCGATCGCCGCGCCCGGTATCGCGGCGGGCGCGCTGCTCGCCTTCGCCCTGTCCTTCGACGACTTCATCATCACCAACTTCAACGCCGGTTCGACCGTGACCTTCCCGATGTTCGTGTGGGGCTCCGCGCAGCGCGGCACACCGGTGCAGATCAATGTCATCGGGACGGCGATGTTCGTGCTGGCGGTCCTGCTGGTGCTCGGCGGACAGATCGTCGCCGGCCGGCGCAGGAAGACCGCCACCACCTGAACACGTGTCTCCTCATAAGGAGTTGGAAGCCATGGCCCAAGGCGCCCCGCACCGTACGGCGGTCACAGCCTCGCTCGCCGACGCCCGGCCCGCCCCCTACTGGCTGGACGATCCCGGCAGGCCGGCCGCGCTGCCCGCCCTCACCGGCGACGAGCACTGCGATCTGCTGGTCGTCGGCGGTGGTTACAGCGGGCTGTGGACCGCGCTCCTCGCCAAGGAACGCGATCCGGCCCGGGACGTCGTCCTGATCGAGGGCCGCGAGGTCGGCTGGGCGGCCTCCGGCCGCAACGGCGGCTTCTGCGCCGCCTCGCTCACCCACGGCTTCGCCAACGGACTCGCCCGCTGGCCCGGTGACCTGGCGAAGCTGGAGGATCTCGGCGCGCGGAACCTCGACGCCATCGAGGCGGCCGTCGCGCGGTACCAGCTCGACTGCGACTTCGAGCGTACGGGCGAGATCGACCTCGCCACCGAGCCGTACCAGCTCGCCGGACTCCACGAGACGTACGAGGAGGCCACCGCGCTCGGCGTGCCGGGGCTGGAGCTGCTCGACCGGGACGCCGTACGCGCCGAGGTCGACTCGCCGACTTTCCTGGGCGGGGTCTGGGACCGGCGCGGCGTCGCCATGCTCCACCCGGCCAAGCTCGCCTGGGGCCTCAAGCGGGCCTGCGCGGACCTCGGCGTACGGATCCACGAGCGCACCCCGGCGCTGGGGCTGGCCAGGTCCGGCGCCGCGATGGCCGTCCGTACGCCGTACGGCCGCGTCTTCGCCCGGCGGGTCGCGCTCGGCACCAACGTCTTCCCGTCCCTGGTCCGGCGCGTGCGCCCGTACACCGTCCCGGTCTACGACTACGCCCTGATGACCGAGCCGCTGACGGCGGAGCAGCTCGGCGCGGTCGGCTGGCACAACCGGCAGGGGCTGGCGGACAGCGCCAACCGCTTCCACTACTTCCGGCTCACCGCCGACCAGCGCATTCTGTGGGGCGGTTACGACGCGGTCTATCCGTTCGGCGGCCGGCTCAGCGCGGGCCGGGACCACCGCCCGGAGACGTACCGCACGCTCGCCGCCCACTTCTTCCGCTGCTTCCCGCAGCTGGCGGGCGTGCGCTTCAGCCACACCTGGGGCGGCGCCATCGACACCTGCACGCGCTTCGCGCCGTTCTTCGGTACGGCGTACGGCGGCCGGGTCGCGTACGCCGCCGGGTACACCGGGCTCGGGGTCGGCGCGACGCGCTTCGGCGGCGAGGTGATGCTCGATCTGCTGGCGGGGGAGCGGACCGAACGTACGGAGCCGGCGATGGTGCGGGAGAAGCCACTGCCGTTCCCGCCCGAACCGGCCGCCTGGGCGGGTATCGCCCTCACGCAGTGGTCGCTGGCGCGGGCGGACGAGCGGGGCGGCCGGCGCAACGCGTGGCTGCGGACGCTGGACCGGCTGGGGCTGGGGTTCGACAGCTGAGGTCCCGGCGCTCCGGCGCGTGTTCGCTGTGAACGAGTGCTCGCTGTGAACGCGTGCTCGCTGTGAGGCAGATCACCGGTGGCGATGGGCGAACCCGCGTCATCGCACGGCACCGCCGCGCTCCCTCTATGGACGGACTGTCCAACAAGCCGGACGGTCCCACAGCTGGAGGGAGGCCGGGCGATGACCGACCCGGGGGAGAAGAGCACGGTTGAGCGTAGTGAGGCGGAGCGGAGTACGGCGGAGCGGAGCGCCGTCGAGTGGCTGGCGTCGGTGGCACCCGATCCCGACGCCTGCCGGCGGGAGTGGGAACGCAGCCCGGTCGGGGTGGCGCTGCTGCCCGCCGGCCGGCGCTGGGACGTCCTGATCCTGCCGGGCGAGCTGGGCTATCCGACGCTCGACGTGCTGACCGGGCTCGTCGACCGGCCCGGCCCGGTGCTCGCCGACTTCGGCGACGCGCGGATGGGCTTCTTCGTACCGCCGGACACGGTGACGCGCTGGCTCGGTACGGGTGTACGCGGCGCCGGTCGCGGCACCTGGATCGTCGTCCCGTACCCGGGCCGCGCGAGCGGCGGGGTGCGCTGGCTGATCCCGCCGGACGGCACGGGCACGCTCACGGACCCGGCGCTGCTGGAACTGGCGATGCACGAGGCCGCCGCGGGCATGGCGGAGCGGCGGAAGGCGGACGAGAAGGACGGCTGACCGCCCGGTCAGCCGCCGGTCCGGCCGGCCCGGGACCCGCGGATCCGTCGTGCCGTACGCGCCACCACCGCCGCGACGAGCGGGAACATCCCGCACAGCAGCACACTGCCGGCCACATCCAGCGGCCAGTGGTAGCCGCGCAGCACCAGTCCCGCGCCCGTCGCCAGGGTCAGTACGGCGGCGGCGGGCACGGTCCTGCGGATGCCCGCGTACGGGGCGAGCAGCAGCGCGGCGCCGCCGTACGCGACCATCGCCGTGGCCGTGTGCCCGGACGGGTAGTAGCCGGTCGCGTCGGTGAACGGGCCCGGGCGGTCGATCCAGAGCTTGAGCGGAACGACCAGCGCGGGCACCGCCGCCATCGCGAGGGCCGCGGTCAGCGCCCGGACCCGCTGCCCGCGCCACACCGCGTAACCGATCGCCGCCGCCAGCACCGGCAGCGCGACCGCCATCGAGCCCAGGTCGGCGAGGAGTTCCGTCAGCGGCTCGGGACCGCGGCCGGCCAGTGCGCGGCCGAGGCGTTCGTCGGCCGTGCTCAGCGGACCACCGGCCGCCACCTGCCAGGTGACGAGCGCGAAGAGGGCGGCGAGCACGGCGAGTACGGCGAGCGGAAGAAGAGAAAACGGCCGCCCGGGAACAGGGGGGGGAGTTCCGGGGCGGCCGTACAGACCGGTGTGCCGCGCGCCCCGGGGGGTTTGGGGCGGGCGGCCATCCGATCGGTGAGGAGATCCGGAGCCAGAAGCTCCAGTGATGTGCGCGAAGGCACGACCAAAGCGGCGCTGGGGATGCCCCGCATCGGTCTCGCCCGCAGTCTCCTGCGAGCGGGGTGTATCTCTCATCTGGGAAGACCGTACGTGAGGCGCGGGGGCTCCAACAGCCACAACGGCCTCTCGCCATCGCCCCCGCACACCTTCTTCACAGGCCCTGACGGGTGTGACGGCCGGATTCACCATTACGGGCGTTCCGGCCGGTCACCGCGTGCTCACCGCGTGCTGCGCGCATGGCCCCGCGCGCTGCCCGTCGGCGGATCAGAGCTCCGCGAGCGCCTGCTCGATGATGTCCAGGCCCTCGTTCAGCAGGTCCTCACCGATCACCAGCGGCGGCAGGAAGCGCAGCACATTGCCGTACGTGCCGCAGGTCAGCACCAGCAGCCCGGCCGCGTGGCAGGCCCTGGCGAGCGCGGCGGTCGCCTCGGCGGCGGGCTCCTTCGTGGCACGGTCCTTCACCAGCTCGACCGCGATCATCGCGCCACGGCCCCGGATGTCACCGATGACGTCGTACTTCTCGGCCATGGCGGCGAGCCGGCCCTTCATGACCGTCTCGATGCGCCGGGCCTTCCCCGCCAGGTCCAGCTCGCGCATCGTCTCGATGGAGCCGAGCGCGGCGGCGCAGGCCACCGGGTTCCCGCCGTACGTACCGCCGAGCCCGCCCGCGTGCACGGAGTCCATGATCTCGGCGCGCCCGGTGACCGCGGCGAGCGGCAGCCCGCCCGCGATGCCCTTGGCCGTGGTGATCAGGTCGGGGACGATCCCCTCGTCCTCGCAGGCGAACCACTGGCCGGTACGGCAGAAGCCGGACTGGATCTCGTCCGCCACGAAGACGATCCCGTTGTCCGCGGCGAACTTCGCCAGCGCGGGCAGGAAGCCCTTCGCCGGCTCGATGAAGCCGCCCTCGCCGAGCACCGGTTCGATGATGATCGCGGCGACGTTCGCGGCGCCGATCTGCTTGCTGATCTGGTCGATGGCCTGGGCGGACGCCTCGGCGCCACAGTTCTCGGGGCCGGTCGGCCAGCGGTAGCCGTACGCCACCGGTACTCGGTAGATCTCCGGCGCGAACGGGCCGAAGCCGTTCTTGTACGGCATGTTCTTCGAGGTCAGCGCCATGGTGAGGTTCGTACGTCCGTGGTAGCCGTGGTCGAAGACGACGACCGCCTGCCGCTTGGTGTACGACCGGGCGATCTTCACGGCGTTCTCGACGGCCTCGGCGCCCGAGTTGAACAGCGCCGACTTCTTGGCGTGGTCGCCCGGCGTCAGCTCGGCGAGCCGCTCACAGACCTCGACGTACCCCTCGTACGGCGTGACCATGAAACAGGTGTGCGTGAAGTCCGCGAGCTGCGCGGACGCCCGGCGCACGACGGCCTCGGCGCTCGCGCCGACCGAGGTCACGGCGATACCGGAACCGAAGTCGATCAGCCGGTTGCCGTCCACGTCCTCAAGGATCCCGCCATCCGCGCGGGCGGCGAACACGGGCAGTACGGACCCCACCCCGGCGGCGACCACGGAGGTACGGCGGGCCTGGAGCTCCCGCGACTTGGGTCCGGGGACGGGGGTGACGAGGCGGCGCTCCTGCGGAACAGCGGTCATGAGGGGCTCCTGGGGGATTTTCCGGGACGTTCTCCGGCTGAGACCGACCGGCGGGGTCTTGTTCGGCTTTCTCCGCAGGCTAGGGGGGACGGGCGGGCCCGGGCATGCGCCGTTCGGGAGTGGTGCGCGCGTGTCGTTGTCCGCGACGGACATAGCGGGCCGGGTGGCGCTCGGATGGCGGTCCGGGGAGTGGGTAACACCTCTGTGGGCCCGCCGCGGGCGCGGAACGGTGAGCTGCCCGCCGAATGCCGTACGGGGACAGTAGATTGACGGGGGCACAGGGCGGAGACCGCACAGGGGGCAGGGCTTTCATGGACACGGACGGCACCGGCACGTACAAGGCACCCACCGGCCCGGTCCCCCCGCCCGCCGGCCCGGTCCCGCCACTGCCGCACCCGTCGGCGCCGCCGCGGCCCTCGTACGCCCCGGCCCCGGTGGAGAGCGCCCACCCGGCTCCTTCGCGGGCCCCTGAGCGGTCCCCCGGACGGGCCCCTGAGCGGGCCCCCGAGCGGGCTCCCTCACTCGACGACTGGCTCCGTACCCCCCGGCGGGCCGAGGCCCCCGGAGTCTGGCGGTACGGACATGTGCCGAGGCCGCCCGAGAAGCCCGACGGGGTGCCGCAGCGCGCGCTGCTCGTCGGCGTCGTGATCTCCGTACTCTCCGGGACGCTCGTCTGGAGCCTCTGGCGCAACGGCTACATCCCGTACCGGCTGGTCCCGCTGAAGCTCTTCACCCCGGGCGACTGGTGGTACGCCGGCAGCTTCGGCGGCCCGCGGACACTGGAGGCGGCGCGGGCCGTCGTCGTCTACGAAGCGCTGCTCTTCGGGCTGCTGGTCCATGTCTGCGCCCGGCTCGGGAACTGGGCCGAGCTCTTCCGGCGCCATGTCGCCCGCCGGGGGCAGCCCTTCCGCGCCGCCGCCACCGCGGCCGGTGGCGCGCTGGCGCTGCTGCTGGTCTGGAAGGACATCCTGCCGGTCGCGCGGCCGGTGCTGATCGTGGTGGCCTGGATCGCGGGCGGCGAGCTGTTCCAGAGCCAGAACACGGTGAACGTGATCTATGTGCTGATCAGCGTCGGCGTGCTCTGGCCCTTCGCCCGGCTGGGGCAGTGGCGCGCGCTCGTGGCGCGCTACGCCGGGGCCCGCGCGACGGGATCCGGCGCTGGATCCGGTGCCGCGGCAGCCGACGGCGCGGCCCACCAGGAGGCCGCCCCTTCTCCCGCCGAGTGGCCCGAGCTGCGCGCCGCCGGCCAGCGGGACGCCGCCGAGACCCTGGCCGCCGAGGCACGCACCGGCGGGATGAACGACGTGGACTGCGCGCGGCTGCGCCACGCGTGGTCCGGCGCCGCCGCGCGGCCCGACCGGATCGCCGCCTTCACCGAGGCGGTGCTGCGCCGGGGCGCCGCCGCCTGCCCGCACCCCTCGGGCGACCGGGACCTACCGGGGCGCACCGCCCGGCACGACCTGCTCACCGGCCAGGTCAGGATCGGGAGCTGCGCGGACGACCCGCACAACCCCTACGAGCGCCGCGGCTCCGGCGTTGCCCTGGAGCCCGCCCTTCTCGGCACCTCGCTGCTGGCCGTCGGACCGCCGGGGGCCGGGAAGTCCGGCCGGCTGGTGCGGCCCCTCGTCGAGTCCCTCGCGCTCCAGGCGCTCGCCGGGCAGGCCGCCGTGGTCGCGGTCTGCGCCGCGGGCACCCCGCTCGGGCCCGACAGCGCGTACGACGTGGTCATCAAGATCGGCGACCCGGCCTCCCCGCACGACTTCGACCTGTACGGCGGCACCACCGACCCCGACGAGGCCGCGACCGTCCTCGCGGAGGGGCTGACCGGCGATGTCGGCACGGTCGACGGCCGCCGGGCGGCCTCCGCGCTGGCCCAGCTCATCGGCCCGTACCGCGCCGCCCACGGGCACTTCCCCGCGGTGCCCGTGCTCCGCGAGCTGCTCGACGGGGACCCGGCCGCGCTGACCGGGCTGCGCGCGGCGCTGACGGCCGGCGACGACCGCGCGATGCTCCGCGAACTCGACGCCCGCGCACGGCAGGCGGGCGGCGCGGGCGACCCGGGACCGCTGCTCTCCGACCGGCTCGCACTGCTCGACCGGCCCGCGTTCGCCCAGTTCTTCACGACCGGAGCGCGGACGCGCGCCTTCTCACTGCGCTCCCTGGAGGGGCTGCCCGTACGGGTACGGATCGATCTGCCCGAGCGCGCCCACGCCGAGGCGTCCCGGCTGCTCGCCCGGCTCGTCCTCGCCCAGTTCACGGCGGTCGCGGCGGCCCGTACGGACCGGTCGCTCTTCATCTGCCTGGTCCTCGACGACGCCACCCGCGCCCTCACCCCCGAGACCGTGCGCGGGGTGCGGCGCCTCCGGTCGGTGAACGCGGGAGCGGTCCTCGCGCTGCGGACCATCGACGACGTCGCGGAAGGCCTGCACACGGCGCTGCTCGGCGCGGTCGGCTGCTGCATGGCGTTCTCCGGCGTCACGACCTGGGACGGCAAGCGCTTCGCGGAGGTGTGGGGCAAGGAGTGGGTGGAGACCAGGGAGGTCGCCCAGCACACGGTCTTCGCCGACCAGCCGTTCACCCGGGCCGTCCACGCGCTGCGCAAACTGGTCACCGGCAAGGCCGTGACCACGGATGCCGTGACCGTCCGGCAGGTGGAGCGCGAGCGGTGGTCGGCCTCCGAGCTGGCGTACGAGGTCCCCGCCGGACATGCCGTGCTGTCCCTGCGTACGGTCGCGGGGGACCATGCCCCGCCGCTGCTGGTGGATCTGCGGGGCTGAGGCCGGGGCGGCGACGGGGCGCGCGCCGGGGGCGTGACCCCGGGCCCCGGGGTCGTACAAGATGGCAGAATCGGGGTACGCCGTTCATACGGGACGGCGCATTCGTCCGGGTCGGACGGTGGCGCCGGCCTCCGTAACCGGCCCGACTCCCGAAGGCACTACGGTTCCGCCATGCCCCCCACGCTCGCCTCGCTCGTCCAGCACTCGGCGCTCAACCTCACCGTGCACGCGGGCGAGGACCGGCTGCGGACGCCCGTGCGGTGGGTGCACGCGAGTGAGCTGGCCGATCCCGTGCCGTACATGGAGGGCGGCGAGCTGCTCCTCATCACGGCGACCACGCTCGACGCGGCGGACCCGGAGGCGATGCGGCGCTACGTACGGCGGCTGACCGGCGCCGGAGTGGCCGGGCTCGGCTTCGCGATCGGCGTGAACTACGAGGAGATCCCGGAGGCGCTCGTCACGGCGGCGCGCGAGGCCGGGCTGCCGCTGCTCGGTGTGCCGCGCCGGACCCCGTTCCTCGCCATCAGCAAGGCCGTGTCGGCGGCCCTCGCGGCCGACCAGTACCGCGCCGTCACCGCCGGGTTCGAGGCCCAGCGCGAGCTGACCCGCGCCGCGCTCGCCGACGGGCCCACCGCGCTGCTGGCCCGGCTCGGCGCGCACGTGGACGGCTGGGCCGCGCTGTACGACGCGTCAGGCGCCGTCGTCGCCGTAGCCCCCGAGTGGGCCGCTCGGCGGGCGGCCCGGCTGACGGACGAGGTACGGCGGCTCCGCGAGCGGCCGGCGCCCGCGAGCGCGGTGGTCGCGGCGGGGGCCGACGGCGATCTCGCTGATCCCGATGCCACGGATGCCGGCGACACCACCGACACCGCCGATGTCACCGACCGTGTCGAACTCCAGTCGCTCGGCACCGGCCGCCGCGTACGTGGCGCGCTCGCCGTCGGGACGGGCGCGGCGCTCGGCACCGCCGAGCGGTACGCCGTGCACTCCGCGATCGCCCTCCTCACCCTCACCACCGAGCGCTCCCGCGCCCTCCAGTCGGCCGAACAGCGCCTGGGCGCGGCCGTACTGCGCATGCTGCTCGCCGGACAGCCCGACCACGCGCGCGCCGTCGCCGGCGACCTGTACGGCGAACTGCTGGACGCCCCGTTCCGGCTGCTGATCGCCGAGGCCGCGGCCGGCCGGGCCGCCGCCGACTCGGCCGACCACCCGCTCCACGTCCTCGCCGAGGTCCTGGAGGCGGCGGCCGCCCGCGCGGGCGAGTCCGTACTCGCGGTCCCGGACGGCGACGAGCGGCTCGCCGTCCTCGCCGTGGACGGCGGCTCCGTCGCCACCACGTGCGCGGCGTACGCGCGGCGGGAGTCCGAGGAGGCGGGTGTCGTCATCGGCCTCTCCGCGCCCACCGGCCCGATGGCGACGGCGGGCGCCTACAAACAGGCCGAACAGGCGCTCTCCGTGGCACGGCGACGGGGCCGCGCCCTGGTCGAGCACGAGGAACTCGCCGCCGGTTCCATCCTTCCCCTGCTCGCCGACGACGCCGTACGCGCCTTCGCCGACGGGATGCTCCGCGCGCTGCGCGAGCACGACGCGAAGGGCCGCGGCGACCTGGTGGCCTCGCTGCACGCCTGGCTCTCCCGCCACGGCCAGTGGGACGCGGCGGCGGCCGACCTGGGGGTACACCGCCATACGCTGCGCTACCGGATGCGCCGGGTGGAGGAGATCCTGGGCCGCTCCCTGGACGATCCGGACGTACGGATGGAGCTGTGGCTCGCCCTGAAGACGACGGGTCCCGGTGGCGTGGAGCACTGACACCCCGTACGTACGACATTGCGGCACAGCGCGACACCCCACCACTCCACCCCGGACAATCCACCACCCGCCCCCACACCCCTACCGTGGAACCACACGGTTATTCACCGGTATCCGATTCGCACTCGCACTCGCACTCGCATCCCGCATCCGCACCCCGCACTCGCATCTACTCGGAAGGGCCCGGACTCGCCATGACTTCCACCCACGCCTTCTGGCTCGCCGGCCGCCAGGCCACCGGCGACGACACATTCGATGTCACCTCCCCCTGGGACAACCGGCTCGTCGGCACCGTCGCCGTGCCGACCGACGCCCAGATCGAGGAGGCCGTCGCGGCGGCGCACGCCGTACGGGACGAGTTCGCCGCGACGCCCGCCCACGTACGGGCCACCGCCCTCGACCACGTCTCGCGCCGGCTCGCCGAGCGCACCGAGGAGATCGCCCGGCTGATCTCCGCCGAGAACGGCAAGCCGCTCAAGTGGGCCCGCGGCGAGGTCGGCCGCGCCGTCTCCGTCTTCCGGTTCGCCGCCGAGGAGGCCCGCCGCTTCAACGGCGGCGAGGCGCAGCGCCTGGACACCGACGCGGGCGGCACCGGCCGGCTGGCGCTGACCCGCCGCTTCCCGCGCGGCACCGTCCTCGGGATCGCGCCGTTCAACTTCCCGCTCAACCTCTGCGCGCACAAGATCGCGCCCGCCATCGCGGCCGGTGCGCCGATCATCCTCAAGCCCGCCCCGGCGACACCGCTCTCCGGGCTGGTCCTCGGCGAGCTGCTGGCCGAGACGGACCTCCCGGCCGGCTCCTGGTCCGTACTGCCCGTACCGAACGACCGGATGCCCGCCCTCGTCCAGGACGAGCGGCTGCCCGTGATCTCCTTCACCGGCTCCGACAAGGTCGGCTACGCGATCATGGATTCGGTGCCGCGCAAGCACTGCACGCTGGAGCTGGGCGGCAACGGCGCGGCCGTCGTCCTCGCCGACTACGCGAGCGACCAGGACCTCGACTGGGCCGCGACCCGGATCGCGACCTTCTCGAACTACCAGGGCGGCCAGTCCTGCATCTCCGTACAGCGGGTGATCGCGGACGCCTCCGTGTACGAGCGGCTGGTCCCCAGGATCGTCGCCGCCGTCGAGGCCCAGACCACCGGCGACCCCGCCGACGACACCACCGATGTCGGCCCGCTCGTCAGCGAGGACGCCGCGAAGCGCGTCGAGACCTGGGTCGACGAGGCGGTACGGGCCGGCGCCCAGCTGCTCACCGGCGGCAAGCGGGACGGCGCCAGCTACGCGCCCACCGTCCTCGCGGAGGTCCCCGGGGACGCCACCCTCGCCCAGGAGGAGGTCTTCGGTCCCGTCCTGACGCTCCAGCGGGCCGACGGCGAGTCCGCGGCGTTCGAGACGGTGAACGGCTCGAAGTACGGCCTCCAGGCCGGGGTGTTCACCCATGACCTCCAGGCCGCCTTCCGCGCCCACCGCGCCCTTGAGGTCGGCGGCGTCATCATCGGCGACGTCCCGTCGTACCGCGCCGACCAGATGCCGTACGGCGGCGTCAAGCAGTCCGGGGTGGGGCGCGAGGGCGTGCGGTTCGCGATGGAGGACTACACGTACGAGCGTGTCCTGGTGCTGACGGGACTGGACTTGTAATCGGGACTGGACTTGTAGGAGGGACGCGCACGCACCGGTCGTGGCACGGGACCCGTGTTCCACGACTGGTGCGGGTGCCCGGGGTCGGGTAGATGTCGAAGGGATACGGACGAGTCGCGACCCCGAGTCGCGGCTCCGACTTCCGCTCCCACTTCGCGGCGAGGTGATGTCCTCATGTCCGCTCCACCCACCCGCTCGACCCACTCCACCCCCTCCTCACCACAGGAACGGCCCGGCGCGCCCAAGGTCTCCGAACGGGAGGCCCGCCAGGTCGCCGAAGCCGCCCGTGAGCAGGGCTGGCGCAGGCCGAGCTTCGCCAAGGAGATGTTCCTCGGCCGCTTCCGCCTCGATCTGATCCATCCGCACCCGCTGCCCGCGCCCGACGACGTGCGGCGGGGGGAGGAGTTCCTGGCGAAGGCGCGCGCGTTCTGCGAGACGCGGATCGACGGCGCGCTGATCGAGCGCGAGGCCCGGATCCCCGACGAGGTGATCCAGGGCCTCAAGGAGCTGGGCGCGCTCGGGATGAAGATCGACACCGCGTACGGCGGGCTCGGCCTCACCCAGGTGTACTACAACAAGGCCCTGGCGCTCTTCGGCTCCGCCAGCCCGGCGGTCGGCGCGCTGCTCTCCGCGCATCAGTCGATCGGCGTACCGCAGCCGCTCAAGCTCTTCGGCACGCGGGAGCAGAAGGACGCCTTCCTGCCGAGGCTGGCCCGTACGGACATCTCGGCGTTCCTCCTCACCGAGCCCGACGTGGGCTCCGACCCGGCGAGGCTGGCGACGACGGCCGTGCGGGACGGCGACGCGTATGTGCTCGACGGGGTGAAGCTGTGGACGACCAACGGGGTCGTGGCGGACCTGCTGGTGGTGATGGCGCGAGTCCCGAAGCCGGAGGACGCCTCCGACGGTAAGGCCGCGGACGGGAAGCCTGCCGGCGGCCGGGGCGGGATCACCGCGTTCGTCGTCGAGGCGGACTCCCCGGGCATCACGGTCGAGCACCGCAACGCCTTCATGGGCCTGCGCGGCCTGGAGAACGGCGTCACCCGTTTCCACCGGGTCCGGGTGCCGGCGGCGAACCGGATCGGCCCCGAGGGCGCGGGCCTCAAGATCGCCCTCACCACCCTCAACACCGGACGGCTCTCGCTGCCCGCGATGTGCGTGGGCGCGGGCAAGTGGTGTCTGCGGATCGCCCGCGAGTGGTCGGGCGCCCGCGAACAGTGGGGCAGGCCGGTGGCCCTGCACGAGGCGGTGGGCGCGAAGATCTCGTTCATCGCCGCGACCACGTTCGCGCTGGAGGCGGTCGTGGACCTGTCCTCCCAGATGGCGGACGAGGACCGCAACGACATCCGGATCGAGGCGGCCCTCGCCAAGCTGTACGGCTCAGAGATGGGCTGGCTGATCGCCGACGAACTGGTCCAGATCCGCGGCGGGCGCGGCTTCGAGACCGCGGACTCGCTGGCGGCCCGGGGCGAACGGGCCGTCCCCGCCGAGCAGATGCTCCGAGACATGCGGATCAACCGGATCTTCGAGGGCTCCACCGAGATCATGCATCTGCTGATCGCGCGCGAGGCGGTCGACGCGCACCTCGCGGTCGCCGGCGACATCATCGACCCGGACACGTCCCTGTCGGACAAGGCGAAGGCGGGCGCGCGGGCGGGCCGCTTCTACGCGGGCTGGCTGCCGAAACTGGTCGCGGGCCCCGGCCAACTGCCCGGCTCGTACGCCGAGTTCCATCCCGCCGGGCACCCGGATCTCGCCGTACACCTGCGCTATGTCGAACGGACCGCGCGCAAGCTCGCCCGCTCCACCTTCTACGCCATGTCGCGCTGGCAGGGCCGGATGGAGACCAAACAGGGCTTCCTGGGCCGGATCGTCGACATCGGCGCCGAGCTGTTCGCGATGAGCGCGGCGTGCGTACGGGCCGAGATGCTGCGGGCCAACCAGGACCACGGGCGCGAGGCGTACCAACTGGCCGACGTGTTCTGCCGGCAGGCGCGGATCCGGGTCGAGGAGCTCTTCCACCGGCTCTGGACCAACACCGACGAACTGGACCGCAAGGTGGTGGACGGCATCCTGGCCGGTACGTACACCTGGCTGGAGGAGGGGGTCGTGGACCCGAGCGGCGCCGGCCCGTGGATCGCGGACGCGGCGCCGGGGCCGTCGCAACGGGAGAACGTACATAGGCCGATCCGCTGAGGAGTTGAGGAGCTGAGGAGCTGACGGGCCGAGCGGCCGGACCGCTCGGCCCGTCACGAAGGTCAACTCAGCGGCTCGGCAACTCAGCGCCGGGTGCCGCAACTGGGACAGAAGGCCGACGACGCGGGCACCTCTGCATGGCAGGACCCGCAGGTGTCGGGCCGGGCCAACTGGTGTCCGCAGCCCGGGCAGAACGCGCTGCCGCGGGTCTCCGTGTGGCACTGCGGACACACCAACTGCCGTGCAGCCCCGCCGTCGAACCGCTGCCCGGCCTGCTGCCCGGCCGCGTACGCCCGCTCCGAGGCCATGTCGTTGAGCCCGCGCTGGCGGGCCGCGACGGCCTCGGCGGCGGTGTCCGGCGCGCAATTGAGACAGATTCCCTGCTCGGCGTTCCAGCAGCGGTTGCAGACGTAGCTGGTGCACCGCGCGCAGCGGTTGAAGTGCCCCTGGGCGTTGGATATCGCGCGCTGGAAGGCGGCGTCACGGGAGCTGCCGTACCCCGCCCCGGCCAGCCCGTCCGCCGCGTTCGACACTCCGCTCCCGGTCCGTCCGAAGAGCCCCCACGCGGCGCTCACACCCCGGCTGACCCAGCCGGCCACCCGCCCGCTGGTGTACGGCTCGAACGGAGAACGCCAGGTGTCCTGGCACCGGGAGCAGGAGAACTCGAACTGGAAGCCGGCTCCCGTGCCCTGCTGTTCGCACAGGTCCCGGTAGTTGTTGCTGAAGTAGATCTCTGTACTCATCCGTACCTCCCCGCGCGGCTGCACCGCGCCCCCAGTGGCTTGTTCACGCTCCAGCCGATTGACGCGCGGGGCGCTGTCCCGTACCGGTGCGAGGAAAACAGTGACACATCTGTGCGGGTTAAAGTGCGGCTGTCGTATTTACAGGGGAGATCATTAATGTCGACGCCGCCACCTCAGCACCCATACCAGCAGCAGTACCCGCAGCAGTACGGACAGCAGTACGGACAGCAGTACGGTCCGGCATACGGCCCGGCATACGGCCCGGCATACGGCCCGACCTACGGCCCGACCTACGGACCGCCGCACGGAGCTGCTCCCACCTGCGGAGTCTGCGGCGCGCAACCCGCGGTGGAGGCGACGGTCCGGGGCCATCAGGGCATGATCGTCCTCATGCGCTCGCTCAGGAGCCGGGGCCTGTTCTGCCGCGACTGCGGGCTCGCCACGTACCGGGAGATGACCTCGAACACCCTCGCCGCGGGCTGGTGGGGCCCGTTGTCGTTCTTCATCACCCCGTTCGTGGTGCTCCTCAACGTGGTCGAGGCCCGCTCCCGGTTCCGTAAACTCCCCGCCCCACAGGGCGGCTGGCGCCCGCCGCTCAACCCGGGCAAGCGCGTCCTGCTCCGGGCCCCCGCCCTGCTGGTCCTGATCCCCGTGGCCCTGATAGCCCTCGCCATTCCCACCCTCATCGTGACCGGCCTTGTCATCCAGGCCAACCAACCGGACCTTGTCTCGGCCGGCGACTGCGCCCGCAACAACACGGAGTGGCCCGGCCAGGACCTCGAAGGGGTGAACTGCGACTCGGGCCGTGCCCAGTACCGCGTCGCGACCGGGGACGACTGCGCCGCCGGGGACTACGTGCTCGACGTGGACACCTGGGCGCCGGGCCAGTACGACCTGTGCGCGAAGCCGCTCAACTGACCGACTGCCGAGGCCCTTCGCCCCGTACGGTCAACGGCTCGCCAACCGGCAGCCGCAGCGCCGGGCCGTCGTCGTCCAGCGTGAGGACGACGGCCTCCAGGGCGTGCTGCTCGCTGTGAACGGCACGGACCATGTGCCACGTCCCCCAGACTCGTACACACTGACCGGGCCGCACGGCGACAGCGGCGACCTCCGCCCCGCCGAGTGCGGGCGCGGGGCCGATACCGGGGGCCATCAACTCGGCCCAGACGGTCTTCCCGACCCCGCCCGCACGGGCCTCGACGCCCCAGCGATGGGCGAGAACCTCCACGAGCAGCAGCCCGCGCCCGCCCGTCTCGTCGTCGCGCGGGACCCGGACGGCAGGCTCGCCCGCCCCGGCGTCGCTCACCTCCAGCCGCAGCAGTCCGCACGCCGACTGGCGCACGATCCGCACGCCCACCTGCCGATCGCTGGGCACCCGCACCCGCAGGGCGTTGGTGACCAGCTCCGACAGGATCAACTCCCCGGCCTCCACGACGTCCTGCCCGACACCCCAGTCGGCGACTGCCGCACGGAGTACGGCCCGGGCCCTGGGGACGCTGCTGTGGCGACGAGTGAGCCGGAAGGTGACTTCGTGGGCGCGGGAGTGTTCTGGCATGACGCCTCCTGGAGACGGTAGTTCAACAGTTGCCGGCCAAGTCCGTTCTCAACAGCGGAGGATGTGTGACCGGCGCCACGGAGAGACTGCCGGTGTTCCGTGTACTCGCGCAACGTTGAATGGATATCTGGTTCTGGATTCACTCGTTCGTGCATCGACGCGGCTCTGCCCTGTTGGCTCTGGTAAGCAGTCGGCTATGCCAAACGTGAAACCGTCTACCGTGCTCGGACGCCAACTCGGCGATGAATTGCGCCGATTCCGTGAGGCTGTCGGCCTCACCACCGCAGGTGCGGCCGAGGTGCTCGACTGCACGAAAGGCAAGATCAGCCGCATCGAGAACGGACATGTTCCGGTCCGTACACCCGACCTGGACGCACTCATGCGTGCGTACGGAGTCGATGACCCTGAGGCTCGTGAACGTCTGTGTGCGCTGGCTCGCCAGGCCAACCGCCGCCGCCGCGAAGGCTGGTGGCATCAGTACGATGCGGTGCTCGGTGACGCGTACCGGGACCAGATTGAGCTGGAGGCCATGTGCCACGGCGTGCGTACGTACCAGGTGCAGCTGGTTCCCGGCCTCCTTCAGACTCCTGAGTACGGACGCGCGGTAACGGTCGCTTCGCGGGCGTGGCAAAGCCCTGAGCAGATCGACCAATTCGTCGAGGTGCGGCTTGCTCGACAGAGACGCCTCACGGGCGAATCGCCCATGCGGTTCTGGGCAGTGCTGGCGGAAGGCGCGCTACGTCAGCAGGTCGGCGGCCCTGAGGTAATGCGCGCGCAGCTGGAACACGTGGCGGTCATGGCGGAACGCCCCAACATCACCGTCCAGATACTGCCGTTCTCGCGGGGCGCTCACTCGGGTATGTTCGGCCCGTACGTGCTGCTCAGCTTCCCGCAGCTGGCGGCCCTGGACCTCGTGCTGTCGGAGACCCCTGCCGGCAACATCTGGGTGGAGCGTGAGCCGGAAGTCGCGCGGTATCACGCGCTCTTTGACGACGCTCGCACGACAGCGCTGCCGCCGACGGAATCACTCGCTTTGATCCACCGCGTCGCCAAGGAGTACCGCACATGAGTCAGGTTTCCCCTTCATCGCCGCACATATCGGAAGCGACGTGGATTGCGAGCACCTACAGCGGTGGGCAGGGCGACTGCGTCGAGGTCGCCCACAACATCCCCCACATAGTCCCGGTACGAGACAGCAAGCGCCGCGCCGGCGATGTGCTCGGCTTCAGCCATGACGCATGGCGCGTGTTCGTCGCACACTTGGCCTGATCCGCGCTCACTTCGCCTCAGGTGACGTGCAGCCATTCCAGGCAATCCTCCATGGAGAATTCCACAGCAGCGGAATGCAGCGCTTGAAAGTCGTCCCGCTGCAAGGAGATCTTGAAATAATGGAGAGCGTTGGACACGTCATCGATAGCGAATTCTGGATCCCCGTTGCGCGCTGCCTCAATCGCTGACGCCAAAGCCCTGCTGGCTGGATCGGCGGGGTCGAGCCGGTCGCGAATTTTCGTGATCGCTTGCACTGTCGCCTCTACGGAGCGGCTGTCCATGGTTACTCCATAATGCTGACACTCGGTTTCTCTTGTCCGAGAAAAATGAAAACTAGTAGGGTGAAGTGAGGCTCGTTCGGATTTTCGTCACTGATACGGAATCCGCGACGAAGCGGAGGTTGGAGCCTTCGGATTTCATTCCTACTGCCAAGTTCCCCGTGGGTAGATAATTGATCTCAACTCTCCTCTGCCCAGGCCCCTTCCAGCCCTGCATACTCATTTCGGAAATCTCGATAAAGGTGAGGTAAAATTCTAGCGAGTTGAACCCTCCGGGGTTGCTTTCGCTGGGAGTGTGCTGTGGTAGGTCAGTTGTGCTGAACCCGACGGTGATACTGTTCTGCCGCTCGTCCGCGAGCAGGAAAAAAAGATCGCACGAGTCAAGGCGTGGCACTGTCCGACCGTACAGGTCTTGGAGAGCTTCAGGGTTATCCAGGAAATCTGTCCAGCTAGAGGTGCCCATAGTAGGTCCTTTCGTGTCGTTCGGGAAGTTTGGTGAACAGTCTGGAGTCCAGTCTCCGGAGATAGTCGCGCGGCCCGTCGTCTGCGCCGTCGCCGTCCCTTGCCGAGAATGTGCTCATGTGGCCAAGTAGCAGCGATGCGCTGCTACTGAATGACATAAGGCATCCGTCTCCCGTGACGTGTACAGAAGTGCGGTGATCCTGTGTCGGGGAGAACGAGATGTCGCATCGTGTGGGCGGGGTCCACTTATCCAGTACGAGATCGTCAACCGCTGCGAAGGCCAGATGGCATTGAAAGGTGTCATGGTCAGCATTCGCCAGGGTGCGAGGAATGTTTTCGGGAAACTCTGGAAGATCCATCCTCAGGGTAAGTGAGGGGCCTATCCAGTTGAAATGAATCGAACGAACACGGACCGAGTCGAGTGGTGGGACTGTCGGATAGAGAGTGGTCAATGAATCCGCGTTGTCTACCAGTTCAATCCAGGGACGGGTCATAGTAGTAGTGCTCCTCCGCTCCGGGAACTTGCCCGTTTCTGGGGTTGTCGTACGGTCGGACGTGTACGTGTGCCGGCTGATGTCCGGGCTCTCCGGGCTTCTGGTGACCGAACCAGTGATCCTGGTAGACGATTATGTCTCCAGTTGGGGTTTCGTACCACTCTTCCGTATAGTAAATGGGTTTATTGTTTTCATCCAGTAGTTGTTTCCCTCCCTGCCATTCGGGAGTCGTTGCTCTGACCCATTCGTCCCTGTCGAAAGGCGCCGTCCCCTCGGGTATTCCGGCATCTTTGAGAGCTGTGGCTTTTGCCTCGGCCCGAGAGCGGCGTGGGCAGGGACCAAGCCCGAGTGGGTCGGACCACGTGTGCGGGTTCTCAACGTAGGAAGCCGGGTTGGGTGCCGCCGCCAAGCCCAAGGGGTCCGGGCTCAGATAGCGGGCGGTTTCCGGGTCGTAGTAGCGGTGGAAATTGTAGTGGAGGCCGGTTTCCGGGTCGAAGTACTGGCCGGGGAAGCGGAGTGGGGTGTGGGCGGTGGCGTCTCTGTTCCAGGTGGTGGTGCCCCAGAGAGTGGCGCGGGTGCGCCAGGCTATGTGGCCCTCTTCGTCGACGAGTTCCGTCGGGGTGCCGACGAGGTCTGTGACGATGCTGAAGAACCGATGGTCGATTTCCTCTTGCGGTGCGTCGGCCGCGGTGATGCGTTCGAATTGGGTCAGTGGGTGCAGGCCGCGGTGGGTCCAGGTGAGGGTGACCGGGGCGGGGCGTTCCCGGGACTGGCTGGTCTGTTCGCAGAGAGTTGGGCCGTCCCAGGTGAAGTCAACCTGTTCCTCGACGGTGGCGCCGTCCGTGGCAAGGCGCTGTTTGGCGGTACGGCGACCGAGTGGGTCGTAGAGGTAGCGCCAGACGGTGCCGTCGGGAGTGGTGACCGAGGTGAGGCGGTCCTCGGCGTTCCACGTGTTAACGCCAGGTGTCGGGCTTGCGGGACAGGCGCGGCTTCTGGCGCAGGGTGATGCGGCCGAGTGCGTCGTGCTCGTACCGGACGTTGCCCGCCCGGGTGATCGCCGTGCCGGTGTAGGCGCGGGTGCCTGTCGCTTCCTGGCCCGGACCGCTGGTGGGCCAGGTCGCCTCGGTTTGGTTGCCCGCCTCGTCGTACGCGTACCGCTCGGTCCAGCCGGGCGCGTGGACGGCGGTGACGCGGCCCGCCGGGTCCAGGTCGAAGCGGCGCGGGCCGGCGAGCTGGTCGTCGACGGCGGTGAGGTTGCCGTCCGCGTCGTACTCCAGGTGCGTGGTGCGGCCCAGGGGATCGGTCCGTGACAGCAGGCGGTGGTAGCGGTCGTGCGTGGAGCGGGTGGTCGCACCGGTGGGGTCGGTCTCCCGCGACGACCTGGATGTTCCCGTTGACGACGAAGCGACGGGTGTGACCCAGCGAATTGGTGAACGCGGTGACGCGCAGGCCCGTTTCCGGATCAGCCGAGCCGTAGTCGAAGCGGTGGCCGTTCGTGTCGGTCCACGAGGTTGACCACCTCGGTGAGATGACCGTCGGTGTAGCCGTAACGCAGGATCTCCCGACCGCCGCCGTCCACGGCCGCCCCGGCCAGGTGTACTGCGGTGACGCGGCTCTGATCCGTGGTGATCCTCGGAAGAAAGCCACCGTGATGCGCGACGGTGAGCGGCGCTCCGGCCTCGTAGCAACGCGGCGAATCGCCGCCGGGTAGCAGTGGCAGGGCCGGGGGCGTCGGGGGTGGCGGTGTCGTCAACAGGCCGTTGTGGTGCGGGTATGTGACCCGCGTCGTCGGTCATGGCGCGGATTGTGCCGTGATCCAGTTACCGATCGCATACCGATCGCAACGCTGTTGCCACCCGTGGTCAGTGACCTCGCGCGCCGCATGGCGCACAATCGGGGACCGGGTGCGATCACGTGCCGCGATGAACTCGATACGGGGGTGCGGATGTTCCGGGCTGTGCGGGGAGCGGTGGTGCGGGGGGCCGCGGTGTGGGCGGTGGCCGGGGCGGTGGTGCTCGGTGTCGCCGGATGCAGTGGGGGCGGCGAGGGCGGGGCGGACGGCAAGGCCGACGCCTCGACGTCCGCGTCCGCCTCCGCTTCCGCAGTCGCGCCCGCGCCGGTCACCCGGGCCCGGCTCACCGCCGCGTCGTTCACGGACGGCGAGAAGGTGGGGAAGTACACCGCGTCCGAGTACGCCCTCGGTGTCCCGCTCGGCGAGAACTACACCGCCGCGCCTGCCGTATGCCAGCCACTCGTCAGCCTCGCCGCGGGTGCCACCGCGTTCGACCCGGTCGCGGAGGTCCACCGCAGGGTCGACATCCCCGACGAGATCCTCGGCCTCACCGTCTCCGTACAACTGCGCTCGTACGCGGCCCGGGGCGCGCGCGGCGTGATGAAGGCGCTCGGCGCGGCCGGGCGGGCGTGTGCGGGTGGGTTCACCGAGGAGCGGGCGGTGGCGCGGGCGAAGTATCTGTCGGTGGAACCGGCCGCGGCGCCCGGCGTGGGGGACGAGGCGCGGGCGTACCGCTTCACGATCCGCGACGTGAAGGGCGAGGCGAAGCTTTACGAATATCTGACCGTTGTACGTTCCGGTTCCGTCACGCTCGCCTTCCGGGCCGAAATCACCGGGACCCAGGATGTCGGGGGAGTGCCCGCGGAGATCGTCCGGGCCCAGTGGGAGAAATTCAGGTCCGCGCGGTAAGGGGCGGTAGGAGACGTCCGCGCGGTAAGGGGACGGTCGGGGACGCCTGCGCGGTAAGGAGACCGTAAGGATCCGTACGGCAGGTAAGGAATCGGCCAAGTCCGCCGGGCCAAGTCCGCACAGACCGGCGCACAGCGACATCCACGGGGGCGCGCTGTCCGGGCGGCTCGCGGATGGGGCAAGAATGGGGGGATGAGCGACACCTCAGCCCCTCTCGCCGATCCGCATATCGCCTTCGATCCGTCCGAGGGCCGCCGGGACATCGTCGTCCTCGGCTCCACCGGGTCCATCGGCACGCAGGCCATCGACCTCGTCCTGCGCAACCCCGACCGCTTCCGGGTCACCGCGCTCTCCGCGGCAGGCGGACGGGTGGCCCTCCTCGCCGAGCAGGCACGGCGGCTGCGGGTCAGGACGGTCGCGGTCGCGCGCGAGGACGCGGTGCCCGCGCTGCGGGAGGCGCTCGCCGACCGGTACGGTACGGGCGAACCGCTCCCCGAGATCCTCGCGGGACCGGACGCGGCCACCGATCTCGCGGCGTCCGACTGCCACACCGTGCTCAACGGCATCACCGGCTCCATCGGTCTCGCCCCCACCCTCGCGGCCCTCACCGCGGGCCGGACGCTCGCCCTCGCCAACAAGGAGTCGCTGATCGTCGGCGGCCCGCTGGTGAAGGCGATCGCCAGGCCGGGCCAGATCATCCCGGTCGACTCCGAGCACGCCGCGCTCTTCCAGGCGCTGGCCGCCGGCACCCGCGCCGAGGTCCGCAAGCTCGTGGTCACGGCCTCCGGCGGGCCCTTCCGGGGCCGTACCCGCGCCCAACTGGCCGGAGTCACCCGCGAGGAGGCCCTCGCGCACCCCACCTGGGCCATGGGCCCGGTCATCACGATCAACTCGGCGACCCTCGTCAACAAGGGGCTCGAAGTGATCGAGGCCCACCTTCTCTACGACATTCCCTTCGAACGGATTGAGGTGGTCGTCCACCCTCAGTCGTATGTTCACTCGATGGTGGAATTCAACGACGGCTCGACCCTGGCCCAGGCGACGCCCCCCGATATGGGCGGACCGATCGCCGTCGGCCTCGGCTGGCCGCGCCGGGTGCCGGACGCCGCGCCCGCCTTCGACTGGAGCAAGGCCTCGACCTGGGAGTTCTTCCCCCTCGACACCGAGGCGTTCCCCTCCGTGGGACTCGCCCGGCACGTCGGGACGCTGGGCGGAACGGCCCCCGCGGTGTTCAATGCCGCGAACGAGGAGTGCGTCGACGCGTTCCTGGCGGGCCGGCTCCCGTTCAACGGCATCATGGATACGGTCACCGAGGTCGTCGCCGAGCACGGCAGCCCCCGCGGGGGAACCGCCCTCTCGGTGGCGGACGTCCTCGAAGCCGAGACCTGGGCCCGCGCCCGGGCCCGCGAAACGGCGGCGAAATTCAGTGAAGCAGTGACATCCAGTGTGACATCCAGTGCGACATTCAGTGAAGAACAGCCAGCGGAGGCTCGCGCATGACGATTCTGTTGACGGTCCTCGGCATCCTTGTGTTTGTCGCCGGGCTGCTCTTCTCCATCGCCTGGCACGAACTCGGCCATCTCTCCACGGCCAAGATGTTCGGCATCCGGGTGCCGCAGTACATGGTCGGCTTCGGGCCGACCATCTGGTCACGTAAAAAGGGCGAGACGGAGTACGGGATCAAGGCGATCCCCATGGGCGGCTACATCCGCATGATCGGGATGTTCCCGCCGGGCGCGGACGGCCGGATCCAGGCGCGCTCCACCTCGCCGTGGCGGGCGATGATAGAGGACGCGCGCTCCGCCGCCTACGAGGAGCTGGAGCCCGGCGACGAGAAGAAGCTCTTCTACACGCGCAAGCCCTGGAAGCGCGTGATCGTGATGTTCGCGGGCCCGTTCATGAACCTGATCCTCGCCACCGTGATCTTCATGAGCGTGGCGATGAGCTTCGGCTTCCAGACGCAGACCACGCAGGTCGCCGGTGTACAGAAGTGCGTGATCTCGCAGAGCGAGAAGCGCGACACCTGCGCCCAGAGCGACCCCGTCTCGCCCGCCGAGGCCGCGGGGCTCAAGAAGGGCGACCGTATCGTCGCGTTCAACGGGGAGCGCGTCGCCGACTGGTCCACGCTGTCCAACCTGATCCGCGAGACCATCGGCCCGGCCACCATCACCGTCGACCGCGACGGTACGCAGCAGGTGCTGCACGCCACGCTCGCCAAGAACATGGTCGCCGCGAAGGACTCCAAGGGCGAGGTCATCCCGGACAAGTACATCCCCGCCGGCTACCTCGGCTTCGCCGCCGCCACCGAGATCGTGCCGCTCTCCTTCACCGACTCCGTCGGCAGGATGGGCGACATGTTCCAGAACGGCGTCGACTCGATCATCGCCCTCCCCTCCAAGATCCCCGATCTCTGGAGCGCGGCCTTCGGCGACGGACCGCGCAAGGACGACTCCCCGGTCGGCGTGGTCGGCGCGGCCCGCATCGGCGGCGAGGTGATGGCCCTGGACATCCCGGCGCAGAACCAGATCGCGATGATGCTGTTCCTGCTGGCCGGCTTCAACCTCTCCCTCTTCCTCTTCAACATGCTCCCGCTGCTGCCCCTGGACGGCGGTCATATCGCGGGAGCGCTCTGGGAGTCCGCCACCCGCCGGCTGGCGCGCATCTTCAAGCGGCCCGACCCCGGCCCGTTCGACGTGGCGAAGCTGATGCCGGTGGCCTACGTCGTGGCGGGCATCTTCGTCTGCTTCACCCTGCTCGTACTCGTCGCGGACGTCTTCAACCCCGTCAAGATCAGCTGATCCGGGGGGAGATCGGCTGATCCTCCCCGATGTGCGGCGGCCGGACACCATTCGTGTCCGGCCGCTTACGTTTGGGGGGACTTTCCGTGTGGATGTGCTGCGGCGGTGCGCGGTGGCGTAATCTCGGGGCTGGAGCCCGCCCGTCCCGGGACCTCGATCCACACCTTGGGGTTGCACATCAGATGACCGCAATTTCTCTCGGAATGCCGTCCGTTCCGACGAAGCTCGCCGACCGGAGGGTCAGCCGCCAGATCCAGGTCGGGTCGGTGGCGGTCGGTGGTGACGCGCCGGTGTCGGTGCAGTCGATGACGACGACGCGTACGTCGGACATCGGGGCGACGCTCCAGCAGATCGCGGAGCTGACGGCGTCGGGGTGCCAGATTGTACGGGTCGCCTGCCCGACGCAGGACGACGCGGACGCGCTCGCGACCATCGCCAAGAAATCGCAGATTCCGGTGATCGCGGACATTCACTTCCAGCCGAAGTACGTCTTCGCGGCGATCGACGCGGGATGCGCGGCGGTCCGGGTGAATCCGGGCAACATCAAGCAGTTCGACGACAAGGTGAAGGAGATCGCGCGGGCGGCGGCGGACGCGGGAACCCCGATCCGTATCGGCGTGAACGCGGGATCGCTGGACGCGCGGCTGCTGCGCAAGTACGGCAAGGCCACGCCGGAGGCCCTGGTGGAGTCGGCGCTCTGGGAGGCGTCGCTCTTCGAGGAGCACGGCTTCGGCGACATCAAGATCTCGGTGAAGCACAACGACCCCGTGATCATGGTGAACGCGTACCGTCAGCTGGCGGCGCAGTCCGACTACCCCCTGCACCTCGGGGTGACGGAGGCCGGCCCGGCGTTCCAGGGAACCATCAAGTCGGCCGTGGCGTTCGGCGCGCTGCTCAGCGAGGGCATCGGGGACACCATCCGGGTCTCGCTGTCGGCCCCGCCGGTCGAGGAAATCAAGGTCGGCATCCAGATCCTGGAGTCGCTGAACCTGAAGCCGCGCCGGCTGGAGATCGTCTCGTGCCCCTCGTGCGGCCGGGCGCAGGTGGATGTGTACAAGCTCGCCGAGGAGGTCACGGCCGGCCTTGAGGGCATGGAGGTCCCGCTGCGGGTCGCGGTCATGGGCTGTGTCGTGAACGGCCCGGGCGAGGCGCGCGAGGCGGACCTCGGGGTGGCCTCGGGCAACGGCAAGGGCCAGATCTTCGTCAAGGGCGAGGTCATCAAGACCGTCCCCGAGTCGAAGATCGTGGAGACCCTCATTGACGAGGCCATGAAGATCGCCGAACAGATGGAGAAGGACGGCGTCGCCTCCGGCGAGCCCGAGGTCTCCGTCAGCTGACGGACGCTGGCAGAGCTGATAGCGCTGACCGAGCTGACGCGGCTGACAAGAGCTGACGCAGCCGGCTCACGGGTCGCACGGGACCCCGTACCTCACGGGTCCCGTGCGACGCATACCCCCACGCATCCCAGGGTGCCCCTCCCGCTTCCACCGGCGGCGTACCACAGAGTCGCCAGGTACAGTGCGGGGATCAGCAGCCGTACGGTGAGGCCCCTCGTGTTGACGCAGACCACCACCCGGGTCCTCGAACCCAGCGAACTCGGCGCCGCGCTCGCCATCCTGGAGAGCGAGCCCGTCGCCAACGCCTTCGTGACGTCCCGCGTCCAGGTCGCCGGGCTCGACCCCTGGCGCCTCGGCGGTGAGATGTGGGGCTGGTACGCGGACGGACGGCTCCGGTCCCTCTGCTACGCGGGCGCCAACCTCGTGCCCATCTGCGCCACCCCCGAGGCCGTCCGCGGCTTCGCCGACCGGGCCCGCAGAACCGGCCGCCGCTGCTCCTCGATCGTCGGCCCCGCCGAGCCCACCGCCCGGCTCTGGCAGCTGCTGGAGCCCAGCTGGGGCCCCGCCCGCGAGGTCCGCGCGCACCAGCCGCTCATGGTCACGGAGCAGCTCCCCGCGGAGATCGCGCCCGACCCGCTCGTACGGCGTATCCGCAAGGAAGAGCTGGAAACGATCATGCCCGCCTGCGTGGCCATGTTCACCGAGGAGGTCGGCATCTCCCCGCTCGCGGGCGACGGCGGACTCCTCTACCAGGCGCGCGTGGCCGAACTGGTGGGCGCAGGTCGGTCGTTTGCACGAATCGAGGACGGCAAAGTCCTCTTCAAGGCCGAGATCGGCGCCGCCACCCGGCAGGCCTGCCAGATCCAGGGCGTCTGGGTCGACCCCGACCACCGCGGGCGCGGCCTCTCCGAGTCCGGCATGGCCGCCGTCGTACGGTACGCCCTGGCCGATGTCGCGCCCGTCGTGAGCCTGTACGTCAACGACTACAACACCCCGGCGCGGGCCGCCTACCGCCGTGTCGGCTTCCGCGAGGTGGGCGCCTTCATGAGCGTGCTCTTCTGACCGCTCCCACCGGGGCCGGCCGATCCGGCCCGGGAAGACGTTTACGCCAGTCCCCCGACCGCCGCGAAAGTAGGGTTCGGCCCATGCCGAGCATCCCCGGGAGCAGCCCCCGTACCCCCGACGTCCAGGTCGGCCCCCTCGACCTCGCCGCCCGGGTCGACGAGGCCCTCGCCGTACAGGCCCTCGCCTTCGGACTCAGCGATGAGGAGGTCGGCGTACGCCGCCACATCGTGCTCCGCCACAACCTCCAGCCCGGCTGCCGCGCCCTCGGCGCCACCACCGCCGACGGGCGGCTGGTCGGCTTCGTGTACGGCCTGCCCAACGACCGCGTCCACTGGTGGTCCACCGTCGTCGAACCGTATCTGCGCGTCACCGGTACCGACGGCTGGCTCGACGACTCCTTCGTGATCACCGAGCTCCATGTGCACCCCGCGTTCCAGGCACGGGGCATCGGCCGCGCCCTCATCACCGGCCTCACGGACGGCGCCGAGCAGCCCAGGTCGATCCTGTCCGCCATCGACACCGAGAGCCCCGCGCGCCGGATGTACCGGTCGCTCGGCTACGCGGACCTCGCCCGGCAGGTCCACTTCCCGAGCGCGCCCACGCCGTACGCTGTGATGGGCGCCC
The DNA here is from genome assembly GCF_040701725.1 of Streptomyces sp. NPDC093109. Classification (NCBI taxonomy): domain Bacteria; kingdom Bacillati; phylum Actinomycetota; class Actinomycetes; order Kitasatosporales; family Streptomycetaceae; genus Streptomyces; species Streptomyces sp. NPDC093109. The sequence goes on along the minus strand of NZ_JBFBEZ010000013.1, from coordinate 54,658 downwards.
CCCTTCCGCTGCGCGGGGCGGGTACGCGGGGAATCTGATTTCCGCCTGCCCGTGCGCCCCGGCTAACCTCCTGACAACAGCCGAGAGAACGCAGAACGCAGGAGTGCTCCCCATGTCCCAGGTCCAGCGCATGTCCCGTTTGATGGTCAAGACATTGCGCGACGACCCGGCGGACGCCGAGACCCTCAGCCACAAGCTGCTCGTCCGCGCCGGATACGTCCGCCGTACGTCCGCCGGCATCTGGAGCTGGCTGCCGCTGGGCAAGAAGGTCCTCGACAACATCTCCCGCGTGGTCCGCGAGGAGATGGACGCGATCGGCGCCCAGGAAGTGCTGCTGCCCGCGCTGCTGCCCAGGGAGCCGTACGAGGCGAGCGGACGCTGGGAGGAGTACGGCGACCTGCTGTTCCGCCTCAAGGACCGCAAGGGCGCGGACTATCTGCTCGGCCCGACCCACGAGGAGATCTTCACCCAGGTCGTCAAGGACCAGTGCACGTCCTACAAGGACCTGCCGGTGATGCTCTACCAGATCCAGACGAAGTACCGGGACGAGGCCCGCCCCCGCTCCGGAGTGCTGCGCGGCCGTGAGTTCCAGATGAAGGACTCGTACTCCTTCGACACCACGGACGAGGGCCTGGCCGAGTCGTACGCGCTGCACCGCGCCGCCTACCAGAAGATCTTCGCCCGCATCGGCCTCGACTTCCGGATCGTCTCGGCGGTCTCCGGCGCGATGGGCGGCTCGGCGTCCGAGGAGTTCCTCGCCCCGGCCGGAGCCGGCGAGGACACCTTCGTCGACTGCCCGAACTGCGACTACGCCGCCAACACCGAGGCCGTGACCTACACCGCGCCGGCCGTTCCCGCCGTCGAGCACGGCCCGGTCGAGGAACTGGACACCCCCGACACCCCGACCATCGAGACGCTCGCCTCGCACCTCGGTGTGGAGGCCTCCGCCACGCTGAAGAACCTGCTGGTCAAGGTGGACGGCGAGATCACCGCCGTGGGCGTGCCCGGCGACCGCGAGGTCGACCTCGGCAAGCTCGGCGAGCACCTCGCGCCCGCCGTCGTGGAGCTGGTGACGGCCGAGGACTTCGCCGACAGGACCGACCTCGTACGCGGCTACGTCGGCCCGCAGGGCCTCAAGATCCGCTACATCGCCGACCCGCGCGTCGCCGCGGGCACGGCCTGGATCACCGGCGCGAACAAGCCCGGCACGCACGCGCGCAACGTCGTCGTCGGCCGGGACTTCGAGGTCGACGAGTACCTGGACGTGGTCGTCGTCGAGCCCGGCGACCCCTGCCCGGCCTGCGGCGCGGGCCTCAAGCTCGACCGCGCGATCGAGATCGGCCACATCTTCCAGCTGGGCCGCAAGTACGCCGACACCTTCCAGCTCGACGTCCTCGGCCAGCAGGGCAAGCCCGTCCGCGTGACCATGGGCTCGTACGGCATCGGCGTCTCGCGCGCCGTCGCGGCCCTCGCCGAGCAGAGCGCCGACGAGCAGGGCCTGTGCTGGCCCGCCGAGATCGCCCCGGCCGACGTCCATGTCGTCGCGGCGGGCAAGGCGCTCCAGACGGAGCTGGCGCTCGATGTCTCCGAGCAGCTCTCGGCGGCCGGACTGCGCGTCCTGGTCGACGAGCGCCCCGGTGTCTCCCCGGGCGTGAAGTTCACCGACGCGGAACTGATCGGTGTGCCGAAGATCCTGGTGGCGGGACGGCGTTCCGCCGAGGGAGTCGTGGAGCTGAAGGACCGGCGTACGGGGGAGCGCGAGGAGCTGACGGTGGCGGAGGCCATCGCGCGCCTGACCGCGTGACCACCTGACCGCCTGACGCGTGCCGCGCCGAACTGGCGACCGGTGGCGGCGGCCATCCTGTTCGGTGTCCACGAGCAGGCGCCCGCCGCCGTGCCGGCCGGCAAGGCCGTGATCGACCGATGAACTACTCCCCGGACCGCTTCGGATCGGTCGACCGGCCGCCGGCACCCGGTCCTCCCCTTGCCGGACGGGTTCGACTGCCCGTCCGGCAAGGGCGTCCGCTTACAGCCAGCCCGCGAACTCCAGCAGCAGCTCCGCGCTCTGCCGGCGCCCCGCCGTCAGCGCGCGTACGCCCGACTCCACCGCCCGGAACAGCGTCCAGCCGCGTACCCGCTCGCGGTCCAGGTCCAGCGAGTCCGCCAGCCGGCCGACGCGGCGGCGGGCCGAGGAGGCGCCGGAGGAGGCGGCCACCAGATCCTCCACCCGGTCGCGGACCAGCCGCGCCAGATCGTAGGCGCGCTCGCCCACCAGGGGTTCGGGGCCGACCGCGAGCCACGGCACCCGGTCACCGGCGAGCACCTTGCCCTGACGGAGCGCGCCGTGCAGGAGCAGCGTCTCGGCCGGGCCGTCCGTGCAGAGGGCGTCGCGGGCCGTGAGCGCGGCGGAGACCAGCGGCGCGGCCGTCTCGTCGGTGCTCGCCCGCAGCGTGTCCGCCTGCCGGGCCGTCCGCCCGGCCACTGTCTCGAACGGGTGGTCGGCCGGCGGCTCCACCCACAGCCGGCGCACCGTACCCGCGGCCTCCAGCAGCGCCTTCGCCTCCGGCAGGGAGCGCAGCGACATCTCGGGGTGCAGCCGCTCCAGCAGCAGCGCGCCGTCCTCGGCGGTGGGAACCTCGGCGGGGCCGGCCGCCGGATCGAGGAGTTCCACCGCGCCCCAGCCCTGCCAGTGCGCCAGCGCCGCCCGCTCGGGGCCGGGCGCCGCGAACGGCGGGGCGATCTTGAGCGTCGCGGGGGAGCCGTCGGAGCGCCGTACGAGCACCAGCAGCGCGCTCCGGCCGCCCGGCGCGATCACCCGCTCGACGTCGAGCCCGCGCCGGGCGACCGCCGCCGCCGTGATCTCCGGCAGCCGGCCGAGCCACTCGGTGGCGCGTTCCTGCCCGTACTTCTCGCCGAGCGAGCGCACCAGACGGTGCGGCGGTTCGCCACCCATATGTGATCGGTCCCCTTCGCGCCCGGCGCCTCGTGGCTCACTGCCCTGGCTCACCGAGGCCGGGTCATGCGCGTTCGGCGAGACCGGGGAAGGCTACGCCGCTGCCGCGCCAGCGCGCCGCGCGCACCGCCGCCTCGCGCAGCGCCGCCGCCGCCTCTCGGCGCAGCGGCCCCTCGGCGGCACGGACGAGATCGGAGTAGACGCCCGCGACCCGGTCCTCCAGCTCGGCCGCCAGCCGGACGGCCGCCTTCCCGTCCGGGACCGCGAACGGCAGGGTGTACGCCGCCGCCGACACAGCCGGCCGGCCGCCCAGGTCGCGTACGGTCCTGGCCAGCGCGTCGCGCCGGGCCCGGTGGGCTGCGTACGCCGCCGTGGCCTCGGCGCGGCGGGCGGCGTCGACCCGGCCGCCGACGACCCCGTACCCGTACACCGCGGCGTGCTCGGCGGCGAGCGCCGCCTGGGCGGCGGTCAGAGCGGCGGCCGGCGCACCGGTGGTCACGAGCGGGCTCCTTCGGTCAGCAGATAGGCGTGAACGGCGTTCGCGGCGGCCACCGAGGCCAGCAGCCGGGCCAGCTCGGGGGCGGCGGAGACGAGCGAGGCGGTGTGCGCGTCGGAGGTACGGCGCTCGGCGGCGGCCAGCTCCTTGAGCGCCTCCACGGGCTCGGGGGAGACTGCGGGGGCTCCCGCGAGGGTGGCGGAAGGTTTTTCCGGAACCTTGTCCGTATTGCCGCCCGTACTGCCGCCCGTACTGCTGTCCGGGCTGCCCGAACTGGCTTCCGGTGAGGGGTCGGTTGTCCGTAACGTCAGCGCCTCGACATGCAGGGCGACGGCCGCGCGCAGTGGAGTCAGCAGCCCGGCCCGGTCCGCATGGCGTGCCAGCACCGCGTCGTACCGGCGCAGCAGCTCCGCGCTGTCGCCCGCCGCCCGCCGCCGCAGCGCCCGCGCCGCGCGGGCCGCCCGCGCCGCCGCGTCCGGCGACAGCACCCCGTTCGCCGAGCCGCCCGAGGTGCAGGCGGTCAGCAGACCGGCCGCCGTCGCGCCCGCGGCCATGAGCGCGTGCCTGCGTGTCGTCCCCGTGCGCCCCACGCGTCTCTCCTCGGACTTCGCGATGATCACCGCAGGCGAGCGTACCCGCGGGTCACTCGTTCGTGGACGGCAACACCCCTTGGGACCGGATACCCTTTGATCCGACACACACTGATCAGACACGCGACGATCCCACAACAGCACACGCGGCCGAGGAGTCACCCGGATGAGCACCACCCAGAGCGAGAGGCTGCGCGGACTGCTGGAACCGCTCGTCAGCGCCAAGGACCTTGATCTGGAAGAGATCGAGCTCTCCAAGGCCGGCCGGCGCCGTGTGCTGAGGATCGTGGTGGACTCCGACGACGGTGTGGACCTCGACGAGTGCGCCGAACTGAGCCGCTCCCTCTCCGAGAAACTCGACGAGACGGACGCGATGGGCGACGACGAGTACCAGCTCGAAGTGACCTCCCCCGGCGCCGAGCGCCCGCTGACCGAGCACCGCCACTACGTACGCGCCGTCTCCCGGCTGGTCCGTATCCAGCCGGTCGAGGGTGACGAACTGGTGGCCCGCGTCCTGGCCGTCGACGACGCCGGACTCGACCTCGAAGTGCCGGGCGTGAAGGGGCGCAAGCCCACCGCCCGCCGGATCGAGTTCGCGGACATCGCCAAGGCGCGCGTGGAGATCGAGTTCAACCGCAAGGACAAGAAGGAAGAGGAGGCGTAGCCGTGGACATCGATGTGAAGCTCCTGAAGGGCTTGGCACAAGAGAAGGAGATCCCCTTCGATCTGCTGGTCGAGGCGATCGAATCCGCCCTCCTCATCGCCTACCACCGCACCGACGGCAGCCACCGGCGGGCCAGGGTCGTACTGAGCCGTGAGAACGGGCATGTGACGGTCTGGGCCAAGGAGGACCCGGCCGATCTGGAGGAGGGCCAGGAGCCCAAGGAGTTCGACGACACCCCGTCGGACTTCGGCCGGATCGCCGCCACCACCGCCCGCCAGGTCATCCAGCAGCGGCTGCGGGACGCGGAGAACGACGTCACGTTCGGCGAGTACGCGCGCCGCGAGGGCGATGTCGTCGCCGGCATGGTCCAGCAGGGCAAGGACCCGAAGAACGTCCTGGTGAGGCTGGACGACAAGCTCGAAGCGATCCTGCCCGTCCAGGAGCAGGTGCCCGGCGAGGAGTACACGCACGGGCTCCGGCTGCGGACGTACGTCGTCCGGGTGGCCCGGGGCGTACGCGGCCCCTCGGTGACCCTCTCGCGCACCCACCCCAACCTCGTGAAGAAGCTCTTCGCGCTGGAGGTGCCGGAGATCGCGGACGGTTCCGTCGAGATCACGGCGATCGCCCGCGAGGCCGGCCACCGTACGAAGATCGCGGTGCGGTCGACCCGGTCCGGGCTCAACGCCAAGGGCGCCTGCATCGGCCCGATGGGCGCGCGTGTGCGCAATGTCATGGCCGAGCTGCTCGGCGAGAAGATCGACATCGTCGACTGGTCGGACGACCCGGCCGACATGGTCGCCAACGCCCTGTCGCCCGCCCGGGTCAGCAAGGTCGAGATCGTGGACCTGGGGGCACGCTCCGCGCGGGTGACCGTACCGGACTACCAGCTCTCGCTGGCGATCGGCAAGGAAGGGCAGAACGCCCGCCTGGCCGCCCGCCTCACCGGCTGGCGCATCGACATCCGACCCGATACGGAGCAGCCCGACGACGAGCGCGCGGAAGACCGCGGCGGCGACCGCGGTGGCGATCGTCAGGGCGGCCAGGACCGGGCCGGGGAGCGCGACCGCGGTACCCGTCGGTAACGATCCGGGAGTGGTGTCGGCGCGTGCAAGCGTTCGGACCTTGCCCCAAAGGGGTGGGGTCGGCGCGGGGAGGTAGACTTGAGGATGTCCGGGCGGACGAGCGACCGAGCATGCCCTGAGCGAACCTGCGTGGGCTGCCGGGAGCGAGCGGCCAAGAGCGATCTGCTGCGCATCGTGCTGGACGGTGAACAATGTGTCCCCGATCCACGCGGTACGCTGCCCGGCCGGGGTGCGTATGCGCACCCCGTTCTGAACTGTCTCGATCTGGCGGTCCGCCGCCGGGCGTTCCCCCGGGCCTTCAAGGTCCAGGGACCGCTCGACACCGCGCGACTGCGCCGGGCCGTCGGGACGAGCACCGCCATGGAGACGAGTCAGGCCATGGAGACAGGCACTGCGCAGGCAGCGCTGTAAGAAGAAGTACGGCACGGAACCCCGTGCGGTTCAGGTACCTCGCGAGTTGGAAGTAGGTCGAGATTGCGATGAGCACTCGATGAGTACGCGATGAGTACGCCCATGAAGTAGCGACGGTCCGGCGGTAACCCGGACCTAAAAGGAGCGAAGTGGCTAAGGTCCGGGTATACGAACTCGCCAAGGAGTTCGGCGTCGAGAGCAAGGTCGTCATGGCCAAGCTCCAAGAACTCGGTGAATTCGTCCGTTCGGCTTCCTCGACGATCGAGGCGCCGGTTGTACGCAAATTGACTGATGCTCTCCAGGGGCCCGCCGGCAACGGCCGGCCCGCTGCGAAGCCCGGGGCGCCCCGCAAGGCGACCCCCGCCCGCCCCGCCGCGCCCTCACCGGCGCAGGCGGCCCGTCCCGCTCCGAAGCCCGGCGCCCCGGCCCCCAAGCCGGCCGCCGCCGAGGCTCCCAAGAGCACCCCCTCCGCCGCGCCGACCCCCGGCCCGCGTCCGGCTCCGGCCCCCGCACCGCGTCCCGCGGCAGCGGCGCCGAAGCCCGCGCCCGCCGCGCCGGCCGTACCGGAGTTCACCGCGCCCCCGTCGGCCCCGGCCGCCGGTCCCCGGCCCGGTGCCACCCCCGGCCCGCGTCCCGCCGCCCGTCCCACGGGCGGTCAGGGCGAGCAGCGCCAGGGTGGCGAGCAGCGCGGTGACCAGCGCGGTGACCAGCGTCAGGGCGGTCGCTCCGGCGGCGCGCGTCCCGGCCAGGCCCCGCGTCCCGGCGCCCGCCCCGCGGGCCCGCGTCCGGGCAACAACCCCTTCACCTCGGGCGGTTCGACCGGAATGGCGCGTCCGCAGACGCCCCGTCCCGGCGGCGCCCCGCGTCCCGGTGGCGCAGGCGCCCCCGGCGGCCCGCGTCCGCAGGGTGCGGGTCAGGGTGGCGGTCCCCGCCCCCAGGCCGGTCCCGGTGGACAGACCGGTGGACGTCCGTCCCCCGGCGGCATGCCCCGCCCGCAGGCCCCCCGGGCCGCGGGTCCCGGCGGTGGCCCCGGTGGTAACCGTCCCAACCCGGGCATGATGCCGCAGCGTCCCGCTGCCGGCCCGCGTCCCGGCGGTGGCCCCGGCGGTGGCCGCGGTCCCGGTGGTCCCGGCCGTCCGGCCGGCGCCGGTGGCGGCGCTCGCCCCGGTGGCGGCGGCGGCTTCGCCGGCCGTCCGGGTGGCGGTGGCGGCGGTGGCTTCGCCGGTCGCCCCGGTGGCGGTGGCGGCGGCGGTGCCCCGGGTCGCCCCGGTGGCGGCGGCTTCGGTGGCGGCGGTGGCCGTCCCGGCTTCGGCGGACGTCCGGGTGGACCCGGTGGCCGCGGTGGCACACAGGGCGCCTTCGGCCGTCCGGGCGGGCCCGCCCGTCGTGGCCGTAAGTCGAAGCGGCAGAGGCGCCAGGAGTACGAGGCCATGCAGGCCCCGTCGGTCGGCGGCGTCATGCTGCCGCGCGGCCAGGGCCAGACGGTCCGGCTGTCGCGCGGTGCGTCCCTCACCGACTTCGCGGAGAAGATCAACGCCAACCCGGCGTCGCTCGTCGCCGTGATGATGAACCTCGGCGAGATGGTCACCGCCACGCAGTCCGTCTCCGACGAGACCCTTCAGGTCCTCGCCGGCGAGATGAACTACGTGGTCGAGATCGTCAGCCCCGAGGAGGAGGACCGCGAGCTGCTCGGGTCCTTCGACATCGAGTTCGGCGAGGACGAGGGCGGCGAGGAAGCACTCGTCTCCCGTCCGCCGGTCGTGACCGTCATGGGTCACGTCGACCACGGTAAGACCAGGCTGCTGGACGCGATCCGCAAGACGAACGTCGTCGCGGGCGAGGCCGGCGGTATCACGCAGCACATCGGCGCGTACCAGGTCGCCACCGAGGTCAACGGTGAAGAGCGCAAGATCACCTTCATCGACACCCCGGGTCACGAGGCGTTCACCGCCATGCGTGCCCGTGGTGCCAAGTCCACCGACATCGCGATCCTCGTGGTCGCGGCCAACGACGGTGTGATGCCCCAGACGATCGAGGCGCTGAACCACGCCAAGGCGGCCGGTGTGCCGATCGTGGTCGCGGTCAACAAGATCGACGTCGAGGGTGCCGACCCGACCAAGGTGCGCGGTCAGCTCACCGAGTTCGGGCTGGTGGCCGAGGAGTACGGCGGCGACACCATGTTCGTCGACATCTCCGCCAAGCAGGGCCTGCACATCGACAGCCTGCTGGAGGCCGTGGTCCTCACCGCGGACGCCTCGCTCGACCTCCGGGCCAACCCGGACCAGGACGCGCAGGGTATCGCCATCGAGGCACACCTCGACCGCGGTCGCGGCGCCGTCGCCACCGTGCTCGTCCAGCGCGGCACGCTGCGCGTCGGTGACACGATGGTCGCCGGTGACGCGTACGGCCGAGTCCGGGCGATGCTCGACGACAACGGCAACAACGTCGACGTCGCGACGCCCTCGACGCCCGTCCTGGTCCTGGGTCTCACCAACGTCCCCGGCGCCGGCGACAACTTCCTCGTCGTCGACGAGGACCGCACCGCCCGGCAGATCGCCGAGAAGCGTGCCGCTCGTGAGCGGAACGCGGCGTTCGCCCGCAGGGGCGTCCGGTTCTCCCTGGAGAACCTGGACGAGGCCCTCAAGGCCGGCCTGGTGCAGGAACTCAACCTCATCATCAAGGGCGACGCGTCCGGTTCGGTGGAGGCTCTCGAGTCCTCGCTGCTCCAGCTCGACGTCGGCGACGAGGTCGACATCCGCGTCCTGCACCGCGGTGTGGGTGCGGTCACCGAGTCGGACATCGACCTGGCGATGGGCTCCGACGCCATCGTGATCGGCTTCAACGTGCGCGCCGCAGGGCGTGCCGCGCAGATGGCCGAGCGCGAAGGCGTGGACGTCCGGTACTACTCGGTCATCTACCAGGCGATCGAAGAGATCGAAGCGGCCCTCAAGGGCATGCTCAAGCCGGAGTACGAAGAGGTCGAGCTGGGTACGGCGGAGATCCGCGAGATCTTCCGCTCGTCCAAGCTGGGCAACATCGCGGGTGTTCTCATCCGCTCCGGCGAGGTCAAGCGCAACACCAAGGCCCGGCTCATCCGCGACGGCAAGGTCATCGCGGAGGACCTCAACATCCAGGGTCTGCGCCGCTTCAAGGACGACGTCACCGAGATCCGCGAAGGCTACGAGGGCGGTATCAACCTCGGCAACTTCAACGACATCAAGATCGACGACGTCATCGCGACGTACGAGATGCGCGAGAAGCCGCGAGGCTGACGCACAGCTGCCGTCCGGGGCCGGTCGACGGGACGTAATTCCGTCGATCGGCCCCGGCCGTTCCGTGTACGGTTTCGATGCCCCTGCCAAGCGCTGGCAGGGCGTCGAACCCGTACCGGCGGGCATCCGGACGTCTATGTATGTGGGGACTCTGTCCTTCGATCTGCTCCTCGGCGACGTACGGTCGTTGAAGGAGAAACGCTCTGTCGTCCGGCCGATCGTCGCCGAGCTGCACCGGAAATTCGCGGTGAGCGTGGCGGAGACCGGCGGCCAGGACCTCCACCGCAGGGCCGAGATCGGTCTGGCGGTGGTGTCCGGCGACTGGGAACACCTCACGGACGTGCTCGACCGCTGTGAGCGTATGGTCGCCGGCCGGCCCGAGGTGGAGCTGCTGTCGGTACGACGCCGGCTCCACAGCGACGAGGACTGACCGGGACCCGCCGGGACACCCCGGCGACAAGACTGACCTGCACGACAAGAAACCCAGAAGGAAGAGTGACGGACCGGTGACCGACAACGCGCGGGCCCGCAAGCTGGCCGATCGCATCCAGGTCGTGGTCGCGGAGACCCTGGACCGGCGTATCAAGGACCCGCGACTCGGCTTCGTGACCATCACGGACGCCCGCGTCACCGGTGATCTGCGGGAGGCCACGGTCTTCTACACGGTCTACGGCGACGACGAGGAGCGCGCGGCCTCCGCCGCCGCCCTGGAGAGCGCCAAGGGCGTCCTGCGCTCCGAGGTGGGCCGCCAGACCGGCGTCCGCCACACGCCGAGCCTGACGTTCGTGCCCGACGCCCTCCCGGACAACGCCCGCACCATCGAGGACCTCCTCGACAAGGCGCGTGCCAAGGACGCGGAGGTACGGGACGTGTCCACCGGGAAGTCGTACGCGGCCGGGGCAGACCCGTACCGCAAGGACGACGACCCCGACGCCGACGACGACCCGGGTACCGACCGCACGGACGGCGCCGCCGCGGAATGACTCAGCAGAACACGACGCCCGACGGGCTTGTCATCGTCGACAAGCCGTCGGGCTTCACTTCGCACGACGTCGTCGCCAAGATGCGCGGGATCGCCAGAACCCGGCGCGTCGGCCACGCCGGCACCCTCGATCCCATGGCGACGGGCGTCCTCGTCCTCGGTGTGCAGCGGGCCACGAAACTCCTCGGCCACCTCGCGCTGACCGAGAAGGAGTACCTCGGCACGATCAGGCTCGGCCAGGACACCGTCACGGACGACGCCGAGGGCGAGATCACCTCCGCCACCGACGCCTCCGCCGTCAAGCGCGAAGCCATCGACACCGGGATCGCGGCCCTGACCGGCCCGATCATGCAGGTGCCCTCCAAGGTCAGCGCCATCAAGATCGACGGAAAGCGCTCGTACGCGCGCGTCCGCGGCGGCGAGGAGTTCGAGATCCCGGCCCGCCCGGTCACCGTCTCGTCCTTCCGGCTGTACGACGTCCGCGCGGCCGTCGCCGAGGACGGCACCCCCGTCCTCGACCTGGTCGTCTCCGTCGTCTGCTCCTCCGGCACCTACATCCGCGCCCTCGCCCGCGACCTGGGCGCCGGCCTCGGCGTCGGCGGGCACCTCACGGCGCTGCGCAGGACCCGGGTGGGCCCGTACGCGCTGGACGCCGCGCGGACGCTCGACCAGCTCCAGGAGGAGCTGACCGTCATGCCCGTCGCCGATGCCGCCGCGGCGGCGTTCGCGCGCTGGGACGTCGACGACAAGCGGGCAAAGCTGCTGGTCAACGGCGTACGGCTCGATATGCCGGCCTTCCCCACCAGCCCCGTCGCCGCGTTCGATCCCGAGGGGCGCTTCGTCGCGCTCGTCGAGGAGCAGCACGGCAAGGCCAAGAGCCTCGCGGTCTTCGCCTGAACACCGTGGAGCGGGCAGGCGAGCCTGCCCGCTCCACGATCCCCCTCCGACAGGGATCTATCCACCCCGTGCCCCTCGTTCACCCCAACAGCCGGGCGCACGGAGTGTCCGGAGGGTGCACAGGGGGCGTGCCCCGCTCACGGCGGGCCCCGTCAGGACCGGCCGGCCTTCCACCGGTGCCGGTGCGGGCCCCGCCTGCCGGGCATGGCAGTCTTAGAGCTGCGTAACTGGAAATCATGTACTTGGGTTCGGGCGAGGAGCGGTCGCAGTGCAGCGCTGGCGTGGCTTGGAGGACATCCCCCAGGACTGGGGGCGCAGCGTCGTCACCATCGGCTCGTACGACGGGGTGCACCGCGGACACCAGCTGATCATTGGCCGCGCCGTCGAGCGCGCCCGTGAGCTGGGTGTTCTCTCGGTCGTCGTGACCTTCGACCCGCATCCCAGCGAGGTCGTCCGCCCCGGCAGCCACCCGCCCCTGCTCGCCCCGCACCACCGGCGCGCCGAACTGATGGCCGAGCTGGGCGTGGACGCGCTGCTGATCCTGCCGTTCACCGTCGCCTTCTCGAAGCTCTCGCCCGCCGACTTCATCGTCAAGGTCCTCGTCGACAAGCTGCACGCGCGTGCCGTCATCGAGGGCCCCAACTTCCGCTTCGGCCACCGCGCCGCGGGCAATGTCGCCGTCCTCGCGGACCTCGGTCCGACCTACGACTACGAGGTCGAGGTCGTCGACCTCTCCCTCAGCGGCGCGGCGGGCGGCGGCGAGCCCTTCTCGTCCACCCTCACCCGCCGGCTGGTCGCCGAGGGCGATGTCGCGGGCGCGGCGGAGATCCTCGGCCGCCCGCACCGCGTCGAGGGCGTGGTCGTACGCGGCGCCCAGCGCGGCCGTGAGCTGGGCTTCCCCACGGCCAACGTCGAAACCCTCCCGCACACCGCGATCCCCGCGGACGGCGTCTACGCGGGCTGGCTCACCGCCGCCGGCGAGCGCATGCCCGCGGCCATCTCCGTCGGCACGAACCCGCAGTTCGATGGCGTGGACCGCACGGTGGAGGCGTACGCGATCGACCGGGTGGGGCTGGACCTCTACGGGCTGCACGTGACGGTGGACTTCCTGACGTACGTGCGGGGCCAGCGGAAGTTCGAGTCGATCGAGGCGCTGCTGGAAGCGATGGCGGCGGACGTGAAGCAGGCGCGAGAGCTGACGGCGTAGCCGTCTTTTTTGGTCCGACCCCGGCGTAAAACGCGCATCCGGGGATGCGCCTCCGGAGTGCCCCGGGACCCCGGCACGGACACCACCGGCCGCACCCGCGCCGTACCGTCAAAGACCACGGCCCCTCACCGGGAGGTGACACGCCACGGATCGCGCCGCCCCACCCGCCAGCACCCCGAGCGGAGCGCTGCGGCAGCGATCCGCCACGCCCGCCCGGTCCGCCTCGCCCGCGGCCAGCGCCTGGCAGCGTTCGTGGAAGCGGCAGCCCGGTGGGATGCGGGTGGGGTCCGGGGGTTCGCCCGTGAGGACGATCGGGGGTGTGGGGGACTCCGGGAGGACGGACAACAGGGCCTGGGTGTACGGGTGCTGAGGTGACGTCAGGACGTCCTCGACCGGGCCGGTCTCCACGATCCGGCCGAGGTACATCACCGCGACGCGGTCCGCGATGTTCCACGCGAGTCCCAGGTCGTGCGTCACGACCAGCGCGGACAGGCCGAGTTCGGCGCGCAGGGACAGCAGGAGCGCCAGGATCTCGCCGCGTACGGACGCGTCGAGGGAGGCCACCGGCTCGTCGGCGACGATGAGTTCCGGTTGGAGGACGAGCGCGCCCGCGATGACGACGCGCTGGCGCTGGCCGCCGGAGAGTTCGTGCGGGTAGCGGAGGAAGAAGCGTTCGGGCGGGCGGAGGCCGGCCCGGGACAGGGCTTCGGCGACGGCGGCGCGTTCGTCGCCCGGGTGGCCGTGGATGCGCAGGCCCTCGGCGACCGCGTCGTACACGGTGTGCCGCGGGTTGAGCGAGCCGCTCGGGTCCTGGAGGACGAGCTGGACGCGTTTGCGGTACGCCTTGAGGGCGCGCGAGCCGTACGACAGCGGTTCGCCGGCGAAGGTGACGTGGCCGGCCGTGGGCGGGACGAGACCGAGGAGGGCGCGCGCGAGGGTGGTCTTGCCGCAGCCGGACTCGCCGACCAGGGCGACGATCTCCCCGGCGCCGATGCCGAGGTCGACACCGTCGACGGCGCGGGCGGGCGGGGCGCCGCGGCGGCCGGGGAAGGCGACGTGGAGTCCGGTGGCGGACAGCAGGGGGACCCCGGGACGTGGATCCGGCGTGGCGGTCACGACGGCACCGCCGCGCCGACCAGGACACAGGCCGCGCGCCGTTCGGGGCCCGCCTCCCGCAGCGCTTGGTCGTCGTCGGCGCAGCGGTCGAGCGCGACCGGGCAGCGCGGATGGAACGTACAGCCGCTCGGCAGCGCCGACGGGTCGGGCGGGTCGCCGGGGAGCCCGCGCGGGGCGCGCCGCGAGGCGGGGTCGCCGATGCGCGGGAAGGCGGCGGAGAGCGCGTGGCCGTACGGGTGGAGCGCGGTGTCGTACACGGCGCGCGCCGGTCCTTCCTCGACGACGCGGCCCGCGTACATGACGGCGAGCCGGTCGCAGGTGTCGGCGAGGACCGCGAGGTCGTGGCTGATCATGAGGAGGCTGATGTCGTGGTCGGCGACCAGCCGCTCGATCAGCCGCAGGATCTGCGCCTGGATCATGACGTCGAGCGCGGTGGTCGGCTCGTCGGCGACGATCAGCCGGGGGTCGCAGGCGAGCGCCATGGCGATCATCACGCGCTGGCGCTGGCCACCGGAGAGTTCGTGCGGGTAGGCGTCGGCGCGGGCCGCGGGGAGGCCGACCTGTTCGAGGAGCGAGACGGCGCGGGTACGGGCGGCGGCCGGGGTGGTGTGCTGGTGGAGGAGGACGGGTTCGGCGATCTGGTCGCCGATCCGGTGGACGGGGTTGAGTGAGTGCATCGCGCCCTGGAAGACGATCGAGGCGCCCGCCCACCGTACGGCGCGGAGCCTGCCCCATTTCATGGTGAGGACGTCCTCGCCGTCGAGCAGGATCTCCCCGGAGAGCGTGGCGGTGGGCGGCAGCAGCCGGAGCAGGGCGAGGGCCAGGGTGGACTTGCCGCAGCCGGACTCCCCGGCGATGCCCAGCTTGCGGCCCGGTTCGAGGGTCAGGCCGACGCCGCGTACGGCGGGGACGGCGGCGGGGCCGGAACCGTAGGTCACATGAAGGTCTCTGATCTCCAGCGCGTTCACCGGGACACTCCCAGCTTCGGGTTGAGTACGGACTCGACGGCACGTCCGCAGAGGGTGAAGGCGAGCGCCACGAACGCGATCGCGAGGCCGGGCGGCGCCAGGTACCACCAGTGCCCGGAGGAGACCGCGCCGGCCTCGCGCGCGTCCTGGAGCATGCCGCCCCACGAGATGATGATCGGATCGCCGAGGCCCAGGAAGGCGAGGGTGGCCTCCGTGAGGATGGCGGCCGAGATGCCGAGCGTGGTCTGGGCGAGCACCAGCGGCAGCACATTGGGCAGGACGTGGCGCGTCATGATGTGCCGGTGCCCGCCGCCGAGCGCGCGGGCGCGTTCGATGTACGGGCGGGCCTCGATGGCGATGGTCTGGGCCCGGACGAGCCGGGCGGTCGTGGGCCAGCTGGTGACGCCGATCGCGAGGATCACCGTCCAGAGGGACCGGGACATGACGGTGGCCAGCACGATGGCCAGGACGAGCGTGGGCATCACCAGGAACCAGTCGGTGACGCGCATGACCACGGTGGCGAACCAGCCGCCGTAGTGTCCGGCGACGATGCCGACCAGCGTACCGATGGCCACCGACAGCGCGGCGGCCAGCAGCCCGACGGTCAGGGAGACCCGGGACCCCCAGACCAGCAGGGAGAGCAGCGGGCGCCCGAACTGGTCGGTGCCGAGCGGGAACCGGGCGCTGGGCGCCTCCAGCGCGGTGCCGGGCGCGTCGGTCACGCCCTGGACGTCGGCGCCGACGAGCAGCGGTGCGCACAGGGCGACGAGCGCGATGAGCGAGAGCCCGGCGAGGCCGAAGAGGCCGCCGCGGTGGGTTCGGTACTGCTGCCAGAAGCGGACCAGCGACGCGCGGCGGCGGGCGCGTGCGAGCGCCGCGGCCGTGGGAGGCACGGCGGCGGGCTCCGGCGTGGTGTTCTCCTGAGTCATCGGCCCACCCGGGGATCGAGCAGCGGATAGAGCAGGTCGGCGAGGAGGTTCATCAGGATCATCGCGCCGGCGAAGACGACGAACAGCCCCTGGACGAGCGGCAGATCGGGCACGCTCAGCGCCTGGTAGAACAGCCCGCCGAGGCCGGGCCAGGAGAAGACCGTCTCGACGAGGATGGAACCGGCGGCCACATGGCCCAGGTTGATGAAGACCATGGTGACGGTGGGCAGCAGCGCGTTCGGCACCGCGTGCCGGCGGCGTACCAGCGCGTCCCGCAGCCCCTTCGCCCGCGCCGTCGTCAGATAGTCGCTGCCCATCTCGTCCAGCAGGGACGACCGCATGACCAGCAGCGTCTGCGCGTAGCCGACCGCGACCAGCGTGACCACGGGCAGGACGAGGTGGTGGGCCACATCGAGGACGTATCCGAAGCCCGAGGAGTTACCCGACTCCATCCCGCCGGTGGGGAACATGCCGGGTACTGGCCCGATGCCCACCGAGAAGAAGATGATCAGCAGCAGGCCGAGCCAGAAGGCGGGCACGGACCACAGGATCAGCGCCACTCCGGTGGTGATCCGGTCGCCGAGTCCGCCGCTGTGCCAGGCGGAGCGGGTGCCGAGCCAGAGGCCGAGCGCCGAGTAGATCACCACGGCGACGCCGGTGAGCAGCAGGGTCGCCGGCAGCTTCTCGGCGATCAGCTCACCGACCGGCGCCCGGAACTGGTACGAGATGCCCAGGTCGCCGGTGAGCGCCCTGGCGCAGTACTCGGTGAACTGCTGCCACAGCGGCAGATCCAGCCCGAACTGCTTGCGCAGGGTGGCCATCTGCTCCGGCGATGTCGGCATGCCGTGGGTCATGGCGCGGACCGGGTCGCCGGGGACGATCCGGAAGAGGAAGAAGCTGGTGACGAGGACGGCGAGCAGCGAGACGGCCGCGCCGCCCAGCTTGCCCGCCACATAGAGCGGATACGCGGTCCTGGTGCCGGGGGCGGCGGTACGGGCCTGGCCCCCGGCGGGCCCGTACCGCCCGGGGCCGTCGGCCGCGTCCCGTACCGTCCCGGTGGTGCCGGCGCCGCTCATGGGCTATTCACGGTCTTCCGCGGTGGTGCGGCGGCGCCTCAGGACGAGCCCACCGGCTGCGGCGGCGGCCACCACGACCACTCCGGTCCCGATCAGCACACCGGTGGCGGCGGAGCCGCCGGAACCGCCGCTCGACGCCCGGTCGGCGGGGACCGCCGACCACCAGCTCCAGTAGCCGTCCTGGCCCCAGAGGTTGCCAGCGGCCTCCGGCATCGTCGTGATCGACTTGATCTGGTCGGTGCGGTACGCCTCGACGGCGTTCGGGTAGGCCATGACGTTCATGTACCCCGTGTCGTACAGCCGCGACTGGATCTCCTTGACCAGTGTTGCCCGCTTCGCCGTGTCGTACTCCACGGCCTGCCGCGCGTAGAGCTCGTCGTAGCGCTTGTCGCAGATGAAGTTGTCGGTGGAGCCGCTGTCCTTCGGCGTGGCGGGGAGGGAATCGCACGTATGAATGGAGAGGACGTAGTCGGGATCCGGGTTGACGGACCAGCCGTCGAAGGCCAGATCGTAGTCGCCGGCCTGCCACGGGTCGGAGACATTGTCGAGGCACTCGACCTTCAGCCCGATGCCGAGCTTCCCCCACCACTCCTGGAGGTACTTGCCGATCGCCTTGTCGTTGGGTTCGGTGGCATGGCAGAGGATCCGGAGGTCGAGCGGCTTGCCGTCCTTGCCGGTACGCCTGCCCGCGCTGTCCACCCGGTAGCCGGCCCGATCGAGCGTCCGGGCCGCCGCCGTCGGGTCGTAAACGATCTTCTGACCGTCCGGCGGCTGCCAGAAGTACGACGCGAAGCGCGGCGGGATGTACCCCTGGCCCTCGACGGCATGCCCCTGGAAGACCTTGCCGATGACGGTCTCGCGGTCGACAGCCTGGAAGAGCGCCTTGCGCACCGCCGGATCACGCAGCGCGGCTGCGCCGTTGCCGAACTCCGTGCCGTCCTTCGACCGGGCGCCGGGATTGACGGCGAGGGCGTAGAAGCGGCGGCCCGGCGCGTCGTTGACCTTGATGTTCTCGACGCTCTTCAGCGCGGCGGCCTGGGCCGGGGTGAGGTTCGGGGCGAAGGACACCTCGCCCTTCTGGAGCGCCGCGACGGCCGCGTCCCCGTCCTTGTAGTACTTGAATACCAGCTCGTCGAACTGGGGCGCGCCGCGCCAGAAGTCCTTGTTCGGCTTGAGCTTGACGTACTGATCGACCTTGTAGTCCGTGATGATGAACGGGCCGTTGCCGACGATCGGGAACGTCTTGTCGTTGTTGAAGGTGGCGAAGTCGCCGACCTTCTCCCATATGTGCTTCGGCACGATCGGCACGTCGAGCGCGACCATGGTCGCCTGCGGCTTCTTCAACTCGATGACCAGCGTCTGCGGGTCGGGCGCAGTGACCTTCGCGAAGTTCGCGGTGAAACTGCCGTTGCCGACGGCCGCGTTGGGGTCCGTCATCATCTTGTTGAACGTCCACGCGGCGTCCTCGGCGGTCGCCGGCCGGCCGTCGGACCACTTCGAGTCCCCGCGGATCGTGTACGTCCATGTCAGCTTGTCCGCCGACGGCCGCCAGGCGGTGGCGAAGCCCGGGACGGTGTGCGCGTCCTTGGGGTCGTAGTTCGTCAGGTACTCGTACGTCAGCCGGTGAATGCTGGTGCTGGTCAGCTGCTGGGCGAGAAAGGGGCTGAGCGAGTCGATGCTCTGCCTGATCGCGACGGTGAGCACTCTCCCGCCGTCGTCCGCCCGCGCCTGCTGGGCCGGGAGCAGTGGGCCGAGGGGGAGTACGGAACCGGCCACGAGCGCGCCGGACGCGGCACCGGAGGCCAGGAGCAGCCGCAGACGCCGGGGGCGGGGGTGGGAGTGGTGGGGGGCGGGCTGTCGCGCGGTGCGCGGGAGGGCTCTTGCGACCATGGGACGGTGACCTCGTGTTATCACTCGCACGGAGAAGCCGGGGTGACGCTGGTTCGCCAATTGGTGAAGCGAAGGTCTACCAGCGCTCGTCCGGTCAGTCAACGGTCCCTCAAACCCCTTGTGGTCTGCGGTAATACGCCGAGGGGCCGCACCGTGGAGAACGGTGCGGCCCCTCATTGGTCTCGACCTCTGAAGCGCTACTGCTGAGGCGCTGGCGGTACGGGTGGGGTTCCCGGTGGAGGCCATTCGCCGGGCGGCACGGGACCCGACGCACCCGGCACACCCGGCTGCCCCTGGGCGACGGGCGGACCCTGCGGGGGCTGCGCCTGCGCCTGCGCGGGGGGCTGCTGCCACCCCTGCTGGGGGCCGGGCTGCTGACCGTACTGCTGTTGCTGTTGCTGTGGCGGGTAGGGGTACGGGTAGGGCGGGGGCTGCTGCTGGGGATTCGGGTACTGCTGAGGCGGGTACGGGTACGGCTGTCCTGGCGCCGGCTGCCCCGGAATGGCCTGGCCCTGCATCGGCTGACCGGGCATCGGCTGGCCCTGCATCGGCTGGCCCGGCCCGCCGGGCATCGGCGGCGCGAGGTGCGGCGGCGGATTGCCGTCCGCGGTCCACAGCCCCTGCGCCTGCTGCGCCCGTACGAAGTCCTCCGCGACCAGGGCGGAGAGGTGGAAGTACGCCTCACGCGTCTTGGGCCGCATCATGTCGAGGTCCACCTCGGCACCGGCCGCCAGATGCTCGTCGAACGGCACGACGACCACCCCGCGGCAGCGCGTCTCGAAGTGCTGCACGATGTCATCGACCTTGATCATCTTGCCGGTCTCGCGGACCCCGGAGATGACCGTGAGGGAGCGCTGTACCAGCTCGGCGTACCCGTGCGCGGACAGCCAGTCGAGCGTCGTGGACGCGCTGCTCGCACCGTCTACGGAAGGCGTCGAGATGATGATCAGCTGATCGGCGAGGTCCAGCACCCCGCGCATCGCGCTGTAGAGCAGACCGGTACCCGAGTCCGTGAGGATGATCGGATACTGCTTGCCCAGCACCTCGATGGCGCGCCGGTAGTCCTCGTCGCTGAACGCGGTCGAGACGGCCGGGTCCACGTCGTTGGCGATGATCTCCAGCCCGGAGGACGCCTGGGAGGTGAACCGGCGGATGTCCATGTAGCTGTGCAGATGCGGGATCGCCTGGACCAGGTCCCGGATCGTCGCACCGGTCTCGCGCCGGACGCGGCGGCCGAGCGTACCGGCGTCCGGGTTGGCATCGATGGCCAGGATCTTGTCCTGCCGCTCGGTGGCCAGGGTCGAACCCAGCGCGGTGGTCGTCGTCGTCTTGCCGACACCGCCCTTGAGGCTGATGACCGCGATCCGGTAGCAGGAGAGGACCGGGGTGCGGATCAGGTCGAGCTTGCGCTGACGCTCGGCCTCCGCCGCCCTGCCGCCGATCCGGAAGCGCGAACCGCCCGTCGAGGGTCGGCTGCTCTTGGCCTTCGGCTTGTTGTTGCGAAGCAGCCGGTCCGAGGACAGCTCGACAGCCGCCGTGTACCCGAGCGGGGCACCGGGCACGGACCGCTCACGGTGGTCGTGCGAGACGGGCGACGGCCAGCCCGCTCCGGAGCGGGGGTCCACGGGCTGCGGCCCGGGGGCGGGCTGCTGCTGCCCTTGAGCCTGCGGTTGGGGCTGGGGCTGGGGCTGCGGCTGATGGAACTGGGGCGGCTGCGAAGGCTGCGGGCTCTGCGGAGCGTACGGACCCTGCTGCGCGGGGAAGTACGGAGCCGCGGGTACGGGCCCGGGGGCGGGCGCCTGCTGCGGGAAGCCGTAACCGCCCTGAGCGGCGGGCGGCTGGGGCGCGGCGGCCGGGTACGGCCCCGGCCGGCCCTGGCCCGGCTGACCCTGCGCCTGCGGGGGCGGGAAGCCGTAACCGGCGGGCGGCGCGGCGGCGTTCGGCCCGGGAGCGGCCGGCTGCTGAGGCTGCGGCGCGTACGGGGCTTGTGGGGCCTGTGCGGCCTGCGGTGTCTGTGGCACCTGTGCTGCTTGCGGCGCGGGAGGCTGTCCCTGCCGCTGCTGCGGGAAGCCGTAACCGCCCTGCTGGGGCTGAGGCTGGGCCTGGGCCTGGGGCTCGGGCTGCTGGGGCGGCCATCCGTACGGAGCCGGTGCGGCGGCCTGCGGCTGAGGCTGCGGGGCCGGCTGAGGAGGCTGCGGCTGCTGGGGCTGCTGCGTCACGGGCCACTGCGGACCGGGCGCCGGGGCGGCCGGCTGGAACGCGGGCGGCAGCGGGGGCAGTCCCGGGGCGGGCTGCGCGTTCGGCGGCGGGGCCCAGGGCAGCGCAGCCTCCGGGCCGGCCGGGGGAGTGTCCTGAGGCACGGCGTCCGCGGGTGCGGCGTCGCTGGGTGCGGCGTCGGTGGGGACAGCGTCGGTGGGTACGGAGTCCGCCGGGGCCGCGTCGGCGGGAACGGCGTCGACCGGCACGGAATCAACGGAAGGGCCGTCGACCGGGGTGACGTCGACCGGGGTGGCGTCTGCGGGCGCGGCGTCGGCGGGGACGGAATCCTCGGGTGCCGCGTCCGTGGCCGCGGGCTGGGCGTTGGCGGGCTCGGTTGCGTCGGTGGGTTCGGCGGCGGCGGGTTCGGATGCGGCGGGTTCGGTGGCGCTCGCGGCAGGGGCCGGGGGCTCCTCCTCGGGCCCGCCCTCCTCCCGTACCGCCGCCGAATCCGCGACC
Source organism: Streptomyces sp. NPDC093109 (assembly GCF_040701725.1). Classification (NCBI taxonomy): domain Bacteria; kingdom Bacillati; phylum Actinomycetota; class Actinomycetes; order Kitasatosporales; family Streptomycetaceae; genus Streptomyces; species Streptomyces sp. NPDC093109. The sequence continues at coordinate 33,410 of NZ_JBFBEZ010000013.1, read as the reverse complement.
GCCGCGCCGGCATCCGCCGGAGCCTCGGCCTCGGCCACCGCTTCGCCCGCCGGGACGTCCGGCGTGGTGGTCGTATCCGCGCTCTCGGCGGTGACCTCGGGCGCGGAAGGGGGAACGTTCACCCCTCCGTCGGCCGCTGCCGGTTCGGCGGGTTGGGCGGGTTCGGTGGGTTCTGCGGGCGCGGCGGCGGCTTCCGCCGCCTTCTGCTTCGCGGCGTCGATCTCCGCGAACTCCCGCTTGAGCGCGGCCGGGGAGAACCGCATGGTCGCCCCGCTCTCCACATCGGCGCCCCCGTCACCGAAGGGCTGCGCCGCCGGCGGCGCCTGAACCGGAACCGGAGCCTGAGGCGGAACCGGAGCCTGAGGCGGAACCTGCTGCGGCTGGGGCTGCTGCGGTGCGGGGACGGCCGACGCCTGGGCCTGGTTCGGCGCCTGGGCCTGAACCTGCGGTGCGGGCGCCGCCGGGGGCGGCTGGTTCGGCGTCCAGTTCGGCTCGTACCCGCGCCCCGCGGGCAGCCCCGGTACGGCGACGGGCGCGCCGTCGGGCGGCGGGGGCATCTGGGCGGCGGAGGGCGCGGGCGCCGGCGCCGCCGACGCGCCACCACCGGACGTGTCGCCCGGTGCGTTCTGCGTGTACCAGGCGGGCGGGGTGTAGTCGATGGTGAACTCACCCGTCATCTCGGGCTCCACGTCGGACTGATCGTCCGCGGCGGGCCTGTTCCAGCCTCCCCGGATCTCGTCCCGCTCGCCGTTCACTTTGCCTCCTGATGTGGTCGAGCACCCTTGTGCCGTGGTGGGTGGGGGCGACCGAATCCGTCCGTCCGGTCAGCCCGGCTCTTCCCCATTTGATGCCGCGGCGCGCCTGCCCCTGTCCGGCTGCTCCCGCGCTCGCACCCACCCTAATCGTCACCGGCGTCCCTATGTCAGGGCGGACCGGTCACGACCGTGCCCAAGTACGCCACCGCCGCCCGTAAACGGGCCGGGCGTGGCTCCGGATGAGGGGCGAAGGAGTTGAATGCGCATATACCGGCACTGATTTCGGTCACCGCGCCGCGCGCGGGCGCCACTCAACAATCCGGTCTCGGCCTGGCGCGACGTACATCGGCTTGCATCCGCCGATGCCGGTCGGCACAGGCCGACTCCGATCGACACCATATGTTCACGCACACGAAAGGGGCGCACTCGTCCGAGCGCGCCCCTTTACGGTGTCAGTGCAGATCGAACTCACCGTCACGCGCGCCGAGTACGAACGCCCGCCACTCGCCCTCGGTGTACCGCAGCACGGTGTCGGGGTCCAGCGACGACCGCATCGCGACGGCTCCACCGGGCAGATAGGCGATCTCGACCCGCTCCTCGTCCGGACTGGTGCCGGGGGCACCCAGCCACTCGACACCCGAGATGTCGAGGGCGTACAGCTCGTCCTTCTCCTGCGCGCTCCCCATGAGCCAGGATTCCTTTCGGTAACGGCTTCCGTAAACGGCTTTGTCAACGGCTTCGGTATCGGCTTCGGTATCGGCCGGGATGGATGTGCCGGTCATGCCGGTCAAAGCCACTTCGGCATCTTAGGACAGCTCATTGACCGAGATGGGGTACTCCGGCAACGCGGAGTCAGTCCATTCGGCGGGCCACACCCAGCAGCCCGGTCTCCGCGTCGGTCGGGCTGGTCATCACCCAGTGCCGCTCCTGCCCGGCGCACCAGAGCGTGACCCCGTCGGCCAGCGTGGGCAGCGCCTCGCGCTCGGCCCGGGACAGCCCCAGGATGCGGCTGGTCTGCTCCGCCTCCTGCGGCGATATCCGCTGGACACCCACCAGCCTGGCGTCCCGCATCAACCGGGGCGCCACCGGGCTCAGATACGGCAGCAGCGTCATCACGGACTGCCAGGGTGCCGACACCACGCGCCCGCGCGGCGGCCGCATCCCGCAGTCCCGTATCACCACGACCGGGCTGCCGACCGTCGCCCCCATCGGGGGTACGCGGCCCACCTCGTGCAGCGTGACGCACTCCAGGCCCGCGCCGGCCGCCTGGGCCAGCATCGTCCACGCCTGCGGCCGGCCGGTCTCGACCGCCACCCGCGCCCCCGTACCCGCCGCGCGCAGCGCCAGCACCTGCGCCGACCACAGGCCGCCGATCAGCAGTACGTCGTACGGAGTCGACCGGTGGAAGCCCACCAGCTGCGGGCGGCCCTCCGCGTCGTCGCCGAGGACCACGCCGTCGTCCCCCACCGGCAGGGCCAGCGAGCCCAGATGGTCCACGGCCATGGTGTGTCCCGCGTGGCGGGGGCCGCGCAGTCCGCGCGCCGTGCCGAGTCCGGCGGTCATCGCGCTCCTCCCAGGGGCAGCGTCGCCAGCACGCCGGGCAGCTGCTCGCGGTCCAGCCGGATCAGCCCGACCTTCGCGTGGCGCGCGGCGCCTTCCAGTACCCGTCGCACCCGTACCAGCTCCGTATCGCTGCCGCCCGTGATCCGCACATGGCCGGCCACATCCATCGAGCCCCGGCGATTGCCGGGACGCAGGGTCACACTGAAGGTCGTCGCGTACGCCGGGGCCGAGGTCAGCAGCGCGACCAGCCGGGGAAGCGGAGTCGCCGCGCGCCCCAACTCGGGCCAGCGGCCCACCGCGTACGTGGTGTGCCAGCGGTCGTCGCAGCGCCACACCCGGGTGGTCTCGGCCGTACGCGCGCGGGGCGCGGCCTCCGGCCGGCTCGCCCTGGCCGAGAGCGCGGGGCTGGCACAGGCCGAGGTCGTCATCGCCGCGTTCAGCTCCTGCTGGTCCAGGACCACCGCCCGGAATCCGGCGCCCGTCATACGGCTCGCCACATGGTCCGCCACCCGCACCAGACAGCGCTGGGCGCCCTCGACACCACCGCCGCGCGCCTCCACAGCCTCCCGGCACAGCTCAGGATCCAGCTTCACCGCCACCCACGTCAGCCGCAGCGCCGGCGCGCCCGTCGCCTCCTGGAGGGGGGTGTACGAGAGCCGGGCCACCGACTGCTCGGGCAGATGCGGCGCGGGCGCGGAGCGCACCTGCTGCACCAACTGCACCGACTCCAGCACGATGTCGTCCACCTGGAGCGAGGCGCCCAGCAGGGACAGCGGGAGCGAGCGCGCGCCGGCGACCGGGCGCAGCCCCTCACCGTTCGCCTCGATCCGTATCACCGCCGTCAGAAAGCTGCCGTCGCCCAGCATCCCCACCGTGCGCCGGGCGCGGTCGACATAGGTGAACGGGCGGAAGCCCGGCACGCTCTCCGCTATCGGCGCCAGCGACGGATCCGCGTCCGCCGCTACCGGCTTCAGGGCCCGCCTGCGCGCCCGCAGGGCGAGGGCCGACGACATCCAGTCCTGGACGGCGTGCCCCCGGCGGCGCACCACCGCGAGCAGCACCAGCGCGCCCGCGACGACAAGCGTCGGCACGAGCCAGAGCCCGCCCAGCACGCCGCCGACCAGCGCCAGCGCGACCGCCGCCTCGACCAGCACCAACTGCCGTAGCTGGAAAGGGCCGACCCGGCTCGTGGCCGACAACGGCCGCAGGGTCGTCTTCGCGGGAGGTACGGGCAGGGTGTCGGTGGCCCCCGTCGCCGGTACGTTGCTGCGTCGCTTCCGGGAAGCGCCCGGGGCCCGCGCCGTGCCCCGCTCATTGCGCTCGCGCGTCGCCGTACTCATCGCCGCCTTGCCCCCCTCGTGCCGTAAATCACCATTTGATCCTGGGTGTTGACGGGGCGAACACCCTACCTGAGCGGTACGCCGCAAGCCCCAGCATGCATAGTAGGGGGCCGGTACGACAGCAGCCCCTCTCGGTGAGTGTGGCAACCTGGTCGCCGCCACGGGGGAGAGGGACAGCGGACAGATGGCATCACGACGGGATGAACTCAACGCATACACCTTCGCGAAGCGAAGGCTGATCGCGCAGTTCGTGCAACCGAACGCGACCGGTTCGGAAGAGGGAGCGCCCCGCCCGCTGCGCGCGGTACTGCCCGGCACGATCGTCGGGGTGGTGATCCTCGCGGGCTTCGGCGCCTGGGGCATGTTCAAGCCGGTGGCGCCCAAGGACTGGGACAAGCCCAGCGAGAACGTGATCGTCGCCAGCAAGTCCACCACCCGGTACGTGGTGCTGAAGACCAACGGCAAGACACAGCTCCATCCGGTGCTGAACATGGCCTCCGCGAAGCTCCTCCTGAACGGCGACAACAGCAAGGTCGTCAACGTCAGCGAATCGGTGCTCGACAACGGGAAGATCCCGCACGGCGCCACCATCGGCATCCCCTACGCCCCCGACCGGCTGCCCGACGCCAAGGAGGCGGGCGCGGCCAAGCGCTGGGCGGTCTGCGAGCGGCCGGGCGAGGGCGGCAGAGCCATCCAGAAGGCGGCCTTCGTCCTCGCCGAACGCGACCGGGCGAAGACCGACGGCGCGAACCGGCTGCGCGACGGCGAGCTGATGTACGTGGAGGGCCCGGCGCCCGACCGCAAGCGCTATGTCGTGGACGCGGGCGGCAAGGCGTACGAGGTCGCCAGGGACGAACTGCTGCTGCGCCAGCTGGTGGGCCAGGACCGCGAGCCCCAGCGCGTCTCCGCCGCCTGGCTGGACACCCTGCACAAGGGCGACGCGATCGCCTTCCCGGAGATCGAGGGCACCCCCGGCGACGACGCGAAGGTCCCCGGCGACCTGCCCGCCGATCTCAACAAGGTGGGCACGATCCTCACCGCCGCCGACGGGACCAGGAAGCAGACGTACATCGTGCTGCCGGGCCGGGTGGCACGCGTGACGGACTTCACCGCGAAACTCCTGCTCAGCAGCAAGGACCTGATCCCCCTCGGCCAGGACGGCGAGGCGAAGCCCGTCGCCCCGGGGCTGATCGAACCCCGCGAGAAGTTCGGCAGCGAGAACGACTGGCCGGCCGACTCCCCGGACCCCGTCAACTCGGCGAGCACCGCGCCCGGCAGCCGTAACACCGTGTGCAGCGTCCTGCGTTCGGTGGACACGGACAGCGGCGCCACCACCCTCAGCACCTGGGCCGGCACCGACTTCCCCGCGCCGCTGCCGACCGGGTCGAGCAGCGCCTACGTCACCCCGGGTTCCGGGCAGCTGTTCCGCCAGTTCAAGGGCTCCACGACCGGCTCGGGATTCATCTTCCTGGTCACCGACACGGGTCTGCGCTACGCGATGCAGTCCAACGGCGACACGGCCACGGACGACTCCGGCATCGGCGCCTCCGGTACGGCAAAGGAGAAGGCGGCACAGCGGGAGGCCGACCAGCAGGCCCAGAACCTGCTCGGCTACAAGGACGTCACCCCGGCGCCGGTCCCGGCCTCCTGGTCCTCGTTCCTGCCGACCGGGCCGCGGCTGTCGACGGGCTCGGCCCGCCAGCCGCAGGGCTCATGAGGGAGGGGCGAGCCATGACACCGACCGACAGCGCCCGTTCCCACCAAGGCCACCACCACTATCGCCACCGCCGCCACTTGCTGACGCTGGCGGCGGCCACCGCGCTCACGTACCTGAGCGTGCCGATGCCGCACGCGGCGGCGGACTCGTCGGCCCAGTGCACCTTCGGCGGCGAGAAGTACGAGGGCCGGCCCTGGTCACTGCAGCGCGTCCTCCTCGACGAGCTGCGTACCCAGTCGACCGGCAGGGGCGTCAGGGTGGCGGTCATCGACACCGGCGTCGACATCAAGAACCCGCAGCTCACGAAGGCTGTCGACACCAAGAGCGGCCGGAACTTCCTCCCGAAGGACCTCAAGGACGAGAACGGCCAGAAGATCGCGCGCGGCAAGGAGAACGGCACCACGGACACCGTGGGCCACGGCACCAAGGTCGCCGGCATCATCGCCGCCCGCCCGCTGAAGGGCACCGGATTCGTCGGCCTCGCACCGGAGGCCACCATCATCCCCGTCCAGCAGAACGACGCCGAGGGCCACGGCACCGTCGAGAAGCTCGTCGAGGCCATCGACTACGCCGTCCAGGCGGGCGCCGGCGTGATCAACATTTCGCAGGACACGGAGAACGCCGTCGAGCCCATCCCGGCGCTCAAGAAGGCGGTGGACGAGGCCCTGGCGAAGGACGTGGTCATCGTCGCCTCGGCGGGCAACGACGGCCTCGGCGGCAACGTCAAGAAGACGTACCCGGCTTCGTACGACGGCGTCCTCGCCGTGGCCGCCTCCGACCGCAACAACGAACGCGCCGTCTTCTCCCAGTCCGGCGATTTCGTCGGCATCGCGGCCCCCGGCGTCGACATGGTCTCCACCGTCCCCGGCGGCGGCCACTGCGCTGACAACGGCACCAGCTTCTCCGCGCCCTATGTCGCCGGCGTCGCCGCGCTCATCAGGAGCAAGCACCCCGACTGGACACAGCGGGAGGTCGTCGCCCAGATGCAGCAGACCGCCGAACGCTCGGTCGCGGGCCACGACCGCCTGGTCGGCTGGGGCGTCATCGACCCCGTACGCGCCCTCACGGAGGACGACAAGCCCATCGAACGCCCGGTCCCCCACGAGGGTTTGACGGATGCCGAGGCTCCCACCCCGGCAAAGGTTCATCTGGGGGAGTCCCCGGAAGAACGAACCGCGCGCCTCGCGACATACACGGTTGTGGGTGGCGGAGTCCTGGTCGCCGCGATAGCGGGCGGAGGAGTCGCACTCCGCGACGCGCGCCGTCGTACCAGGCGGTCGGCGGGGCGGCTGACCGCGTGAAACCGTGTGAGCGAGTGGATATGCCGCGAATCGCGGAAACCGTCCAGGTTCTCACAGATCGCGTCACCGGGAAGTGGCTTGACACATAAGACTTTTGGGGCTGTCAGACCCAATGGCTAGAGTGACATGTATGTGACCAGTGGTGTTCGCACCACGACGGTCACGGTGCGTGTGAAGTAAACGGGGAGGGTACGGGGATGGCAGGTACGGGGAAAGGCAGCGATGACGTCAGGCTGCATGTCGAAGCGCTGAAGAAATTCCGCTCGCGGGTGGACATACTGCTGAGAGATCTCCAGGGCGGCGCCGCCGGAAACACCAAGGTGGCGGCCCAGACGATCTCCCGCTCCTCCCTCAGCGGCCGCAACGTTCCTTTCGCCGAGGCGGACGGCCTGTACGCGCAGTACAGCCGGGTCCACGAGGCACTCGCCTCGCTGTCCAAATCCCTCGGCGACCAGATCGAGGTCCTGAGCATCGGCGTGCACGCGGCGGCGGTCGGATTCCACAACGTCGAGGAAGACATCCGCCAGCGGTACGCCATGATCCAGATGCGGATCGACCAGGAGCAGGAAGCGCGAGAAGCTCCGCAGAACAGCGAGCAGCACCGCACGAGTGACACATCCGGTGGGTCGTTCGATCCGGGGGAGCCGAAGTGAGTGACGAAAAGACGCAGAGCGCGGACGACAACGCCCGCGTCAGCATTCGCAACAGCCAGATCGACATCGCGCGGAGCATGGCGTCGTCCACTCCCGATTTCTCCGGCCGGGGCAAGGGCGGGGGGCCGGCCCCGGGGCCGTTCGCCAGTACGAGCTTCGAGGGCCATGACCTGAACGAAATGATCAGCCTGGTCAACAGCGCCAACCACGCGGATCTGGTCAACGCGGGCAACGCGCTCTGGGCGGCCAGGGACGCCCTGAAGGACGCCGCGACCGAACTGAAGGACTACGTCGACGCCGTCGACTGGACGGGCCAGGCCAGCGACTCCTTCGAAACCTTCGGCAACGCCCTGACCAAGCACGCCCTCAGCCTGGCGGACTTCGCCGACGTAGCGGGAACCCAGATCGCGGCGGCGGGCTCGGGGCTTGCGGAGGTACGCACGGCGATGCCGCCGGGCGACAGCAGGCTCATCAGGAAGGACGTCGAAGACTTTCAGGTCATCGAGAAGACGAGCACGAACAAGGACTACGCCGAGGCGGTGAAGGTCGAGGCGCACCGCCAGGAGGCCATCAACCAGATGTACCGGCTGGCGTCGTTCTACGCGGTGTCGGAGGAGACGCTGGCGGGGCAGCAGCCGCCGGAGTTCGCGGAGAGGGCGCCGGGGTCGGTGCCTAGGCCGAAGGGTGACATCGTTGACCCACCTGCTTCAGGCTCCGGTAAAGGAGTTGCTGATCTGTCGGGTATCGCTGCGCCGCAGTCAGCCGCAACTCGTTCAGAACTGGGCAACGTCGGTGCATCGCGTAGCCAGAACCTCGATTCGGTCGCTTCCGGGCCGAGCCGCTACCTGGACATCGACACGGCGCCCATTGCCGCAGGCGGCAATGCTGGAGACGGACTCTCCACGCTGCCGAACCGGAACGTGTCGATGGAGATCGACAGCGTCGCGGCCCCGCCGAATCCGACGACGAACGCGACGCCCCTGCCGACTTCAACGGCCAACGGCGCGCCACCGTCCGTTTCAACGCCCGGATTCGCCCCTACCTATCCCGCCGGGAGTCCTGGCCAAGGCGCCGTTGTGCGATCCACAGGCCCGGCCGGCCCGAGCAGTAGTACATCCAGGGCAGTGGGACGGGCGCCCATTGGCGAGCGCGGGGCTTCCTCTGGGGGGCGTCCTGGACCGGTGGGGCGACCAGGCGTGGCTGGCGGCAGTGGACCTATGGGCATGGGACGTGGGAGCGCGGCGGGGCAGACGCCGGCAGCGGGAAGGCCAGGTCCGGTCGGCCGACAGGGAGTTGTCGGAGGCAACCCGAGGCCCACTGGCGGATCCGCCGGCTCGCGAATGCCACGAGGAACCGTTGTCGGAGGGGAAGGCAAGGCTCCGGGACGGGCCCCCTCCGGAGGCATCGGCCAGCGCGGTGTCGTTGGTGCGAACCCTGCGAAGGGTGCCGCACGGCCCGGGGGGAGGGGCACCGCCAGTTCGAACGGGGTGGTCGGTACGCCTCGTGGCGGTTCAAAATCCGGTGCCGGATTTACGCAAGGTGGTGCGGGTCTGGTACGTGGCCCGGGAGGTCGCAAGGATGACAAGGACGAGCCGGAATCGACTGGATCGTCGCGTCCTGACTACCTGACAGAAGACGAAGAAACGTGGACGGGTAAACGGCGTGGTGCCGTACCGCCGGTGGTCGAGTAAGCACAGGAAAGGTGCGGAAGTCAGGATGACGCCAGATACGAGCCGGGCCGTGAAGTCTAAGACGCTCCTTGGCGCACGGCGCGGGATGCTCTGCACACTTGCTGCGGTTGGCGCCTGGAGCGTGGTCATCGCGGGGCAGGCTCCGGCTGCCGTCGCTGTCGACGATGTGAGGTCGAAGCAGTGGTACCTGGACGTGATGCGTGCCGAGGACATGTGGAAGGTCACCACGGGGGAAGGCATCAAAGTCGCGGTCATCGATACCGGCGTTAACGCATCCACTCCTTCATTGAAGGGGCAAGTCTTGAAGGGCTTGGACGCCACTGGTGTCGGTAAGGAAACGGATGACTACAACGGGCACGGTACGACGATGGCCGAGTTGATCGCGGGAACGGGAGAAGGCGGCGGGCTTCAAGGACTTGCTCCCGGCGCGAAGATCATCCCCTTGAGGATCTCTAACACCGAGTTCCAGAACGAGAATGATGTGAATGCGCTGGATGCCGAGGATGCCATTATGGCTGCTGCGGACAGTGACGCGCAGATCATCAGTATGTCGTTTGCCAGCGATTACTCGGCTGGCGCCGAGAGGGCTGCGGTAAAATATGCGGAGAGCAAGGGGAAACTGTTCTTTGCTGGAGCTGGAAATAATGCGGAAAAGGGAAACAAAGAACAGTATCCCGCTGCATATCCGCAGGTTGTCGGGGTCGCTTCTGCGGATAAGAAGGGCGTGGTAGCGAACTACTCGCAGTACGGAACCAGCGTGGACATTGCCGCCCCTGGGGATGACGTGCCGATCTGGTGCGACGAGAATTTCAAGAGCTACTGCGACAAGGGCCGAGGAACCAGTGTCGCCACGGCCATCGCCTCTGCCTCCGCCGCCCTGCTCTGGTCCGCCCACCCCGACTGGACTGCGAACCAAGTCCTCCGCGTGCTCTTCGAGACAGCCAGTCGCACCTGGAAAGAGGGCGACCTCAGCAACTACCTCGGCCACGGCCTGATCCGACCCGGCGTGAACATCCTCCACGGCAAGGGGGACCCGGGCGACCCGGACATCAACCCCCTCACCGACAAGAAGACGCCCAGCCCCTCAGGATCCGCCACGCCCTCCGCGTCGGAGACCGCGTCGTCCAAGGCGTCCGAGGGCCAGGCGAGCGACAAGTCGGGGGAGAAGTCCGGGGACAAGTCAGTGGTCGCCGCCACCGACAGCGGCTCAGGCAACGGCGTGCTGATCGCGGGCGTCGCTGTTGGCGTCGCGGTGCTCGCCGGGGGTGCGTTCGCCGTGATTCGTAGGCGTCGTAACGCCTGACCGCCCCGCCCGGCCCCGTTCCTGCTGACCACGTACCCGCTGACGTTCTTCTCGACGGCCACCCGGCGTCGAGACTCATGAACAACCCGGTGAGACAACAACGCCTCACCGGGTTTCCAGAGAGGAAGCTCATCGCATGGCTACACCCGCGCAGAAGGCGAATTCACAGAAGCTCGGAAAGCTTCAAGAAGACATTGCCCTGAACTTCGAGGACGTCAAGGGGCAGTTGAAGCAGCTCCAGGCGACCATCGACAGCCTGGAAGGTGCCTGGCAGGGCATCGGCGCCGGCGCCTTCAACACGAAGCAGAAGGCGATCAACGACCGGGTGGTGGACATCGGTCTGCTGCTGGTCAAGTTCCAGAATGCTATTGGGGCTGCCCGGAACATCAACAGCAACACCGAGCACGACATCGAGGCCGCCCTCCGCGGTATCAGCGTGGACGAGGGGGGCTCCGGTGGCGCCGCCTCGGCCTCCGCCGCTCAGACGACGCGGATCTCAAGCCTCAACAGCTTCTGACCTCGTAGCGGATCACGCTCACGCTCACGATTCCGGTCGCGGTCCGCCGCAACCCGCACCTGTACGTCAATCAGTAGCCCACGCACATCTCGCTGGAGGAATTCATGGCAGACGACGGCACGATGATCGTCACTTACAGCTCGCTGGACCAGGCGGCCGGTTCCATCAGGGACCAGGCGAGGAAGCTCGGGATGACGCTGGATGCCATCAAGGCGCAGATCCAGTCCGTCGCCGATGTCTGGGAGGGTGAGGCCAAGCAGGCGTACCACCAGGAGCAGGCGAAGTGGGACAAGGACGCCGCCGAGATCCAGGCCAACCTCGCCAAGATCGCGACCGCGGTCGACGACGCGAGCGTCGCCTACCGCAGTGGGGACAAGCGGGCGGCCGCGAACTTCCACTGAGTCGGTGTTGAGCCCGGATCGAGCGGGCACGTAGATGATCGGCCAGACGGGGTGGGCACGCACGGGAGGTGCCCACCCCGTCTGTGCCTCTCGACGGTCAGTCCCGGTCAGTCTTGCGCCCGGATCTTCACCGGGCCGCACCCGAGTCGTTCCGACTCCGCTGAGACGTACGCCGGGAAGACATCAGCAATGAACGTGTGCCCACCGGTGCTGTGCTCGTCCTGCGCGATGAAGACGGCCGTGTGTTTTTTGCACGCGATGCGAACCGCTGCCTGGGTAGCAGAATAGTTGCCATTCACTGACACAGTGTCATCGCTGGGCTTTTCGTAGGTGAAAAACTTCCCTTGCTTCAGCACGGCATTCGTGAAGGCTTCGGTGAGGTCGCTCTCCTGAACTGTCTTGAGACGCAACCGCGGTAGCGGGTCCCTCCCAGTGGCGATGTCGCAGCTGCGGACAGGGCCATTCTCACCGACGGATCTTCGCTCCCGGGCACCGGAACCGACGTACTTCCTTGGCAATATCACATCTTTGATACCGCACAAAGTGCGATCATTGCCCACCGTCTCGTAGTCCGGTACTGCCGTGAGATTTCCCGGCCGGGAAAGCGATCCCGAACAGCCCAGCTCCCTCATCGTGGCGTTCGCGGAGTGAACGACGAGGCTGGCGAGCAACCTCTGGCGTTTGGCGGCTTCGGCCGAGTCCCTGGAAGTGGCCTCGCTTTCGCCGAAGGCCACATCCACGACTCCGGGCCCTGTGAAGTACCCAGGCTTTCCTGTACATGCATCAGGTAGCGCTACCCATGCCCGGGTGTCTGAGGCCATGCCCAGCAGTCCGTTGCCGAGTGGAGTCAGCCTGGATGACAGGAAGTCAGTTGCCCACGGGAGTTGGTTTGCTCGCGAACCTTCGAGCTTGCTGACATGGATCTCGGCCTTCCAACCGTGTGGGGAGCCACCGGCAGCCATGATGCGGCATGCCCCGTGTAGAACGCCTTGGTTCACCCAGGCGGGAGGTATCTCCGCGTGTTCGGTTTCCCGGCTACCGAACAGACCTTTTATTTCCTCCTGTGTCACGGAGTTCCAACAGGGCAAGTCAGGGAATGGGAACGTGTCCGTACGCCACGCCACAACCCCTGCCCCGATCGCCGCGCCGGCCACAGCAAAAGCGAGGGAGTTGATGAGTTTGCGCTGCTTGCGCAGTAGATTTCTCACTGGGCTGATGGCCTTCTTGGGTTCCAATGGCGGGTAGGGGTGTCGCTAGGATATTTTTATTTTCCCAAAAGCGGTGTCTCCTGAATTCTTGGAAAGAGGTGGGGCATGTACTACATGGCTGGCTGCATCTTTACTTTCAGCACCATCGAGTCATTCGGTGCAGTCAAACTCTGTTTTTGCGCCTTTTGTGAAATGTGTTGCGAAATTCTGAATATCTTTACGCCGTTGGGAGGTGTCGCTGTCGCCGACCTTCACGGATACTTCCGTAAGAACGTAAGGCAAGTCTGTTGAGCATTTGGAGATGATCGTAGAGTCGTTGTCTCCCAGCGCCCCTGTCCAGCCGAACGGGAGATCCTGCATCTGGGCACGGTTTTCGAACCCGTGGGATTGTAGAGGATCCATGGGGTCGTAATATTGTTGGGCCTGGTATACGGATATGAAAAGGGCGAGTTTTTTGTCCACGCCCACTTTGCAGGAGCTGGGCGATTTTTTGAGTGCTCCGCTCCGCTCGGCTATTTCCTTTCCGGGGGGAAGGATTCGGGATGTGATTTTTTTATCGACCTTAACGTTGCAAATGACCCCAGGGATCTCGTATTCGATTTGAGCGCTGGAACATGCAGCGCTGCTCATCAGTGCGCAGGAGGTCAGTCCTGCCGTAATCAGCCGGAGTTTCCTTCCCATCAGCGCACACCTCCAGACTTGTCCGCTTTAACGTTTCCGTGGTCAGCTTCATTTCTTATTTGTGCGTATATTCCCGTATCTCTTGAGTATCCTGTAGTTTTGTCCGCCCATTCGGCGTTTTCCTCGTACCATCTTTCTGCTATCGTTTTAAGTTGTTCGTTTCGCGCATCGTAATTCTTTCTTCGTTCGCCTGCAGATTCTGCGGCAACGTTGTCGCTTTGGTCTTGCGCCCAGGCTGCTGTAATGACGTCAATTCCGCGTTGCCCCATATCGGAGAACGGTGTAATCACCCCGCCGATGCTATGGTAGATCCATCGCTGATTCCATGATATGTCGCGGATATCGTTGTCCTCTTCATCGTTGATTGTGGCCTCTCTTGCCTGTTCGAGGAATCCGATGGTGCGACCTGCGTTGCGCAAGCTGTCTTCGGGGCGGTCCTTCTCTGTGTTTATTTCTGCATTGATGGCGTAATTCATCTGTTCGTTGAGTATTTTATATGACTCCTGATTTCTTGATATTTGCTTGCTTATCTCGCGGAGGTCGTCGCTCTTGAATGCGGCGGAGTCGAGCGGGGCGCTCATCGCCTTATGCACTGTGTCGCCGTGGTTTCCGAGTGCTAGAGCCATGCTGCGGCGCATTTCTGCCGGAAAATCATTTCCGGTTTCCGCCAGGATTTTCACCGACCGCTCCAGAACTTCCCTGTTTCTTTCTGTGTGCTCGACGAATTTTGCGCCGTCAGCATCGGGATCGCTGATGCCGGAGACTGCGGCGAACATGGCGTTGCCCGTCGCCTCCAGCGCCGGGTTCGGGCCGTTCTGCGGGCCGTCGTTGAAGGAGCGGCGGTCCTTGAGGACCCACTCCGCGTTGTCTTGCGGGTCCGTGCTGCTGAAGAAGTCCGCCGCCGCGTCCGGGCTGTTGGTGAGGGCCATCATGAAGCCGGTCATCGGGTCGCGGCCAAAGTCGCCGTCCCCGTCGCCCATGAAGTTCATCCTCGGCATCATGGGGCCGCCCGTGGCGCCGGTCCAGAAGTTGCCCGGGAGCTTCATCTTCTTCTCCTGGGCTACGAGCGAGTCGCCGTACTTGTTGAGGAACTGGTCGTCGTAGTCCCCGACGCGCATCAGGTTGCTCATGATCTGGAAGCCGTACACGGTGGTCCCGCGGGTCTGGATGCGCTCCCCGCTCAGCTTCAGCATGTCCTCCTTCCACTCCTGCATCTTGGGGCTGTCGATCTGTGTCGCGCCGGCCAAGGTGAGGCTGAGGTTCTTCTGGAGTTCGCCGTACTGGTTGAAGCGGGTGTGCTGCAGAGCCCCGCCGTCGGACGGGTCCGCGAGATCGGCCCAGAAGTCGAGGACGCCGCGCGGGCCCAGCGTTCTGGCGAACCTCTCCTGGAACAGTGGGTCGTTCGCGTAGGCGGCGAGGGTGGAGTTGACCTTGTCGAACTCCTCGGGGGTCATGTCGTCCCCCTTCTTCTTGATGATCTGCGCGATGTCCTCGGCCTTCTCCAGGGCCTCCACGGCGGACTCGCGGTCGCCGTACACCCCGTTCGCGAAGCCCTGTTCCGCCTGGTCGACCAGGGCGCGCAGAACCTGGGCGGCCGTCGTGTCGCTCTCGGTCGCCCTGCTCAGGATGAGCTGGACGTCGTCCCGCAGATAGTCGACGTCCTGCTGGGAGTGGCTGGGCACCTCGGTGCCCTTGGCCGCGCGGTCGGGATGGATGAGCATCGTGACGGTGAAGCCGCCGTCCGCCGTGCTCGTCACCGTGATGTTCTTGCGGCGCGCCAGTTCGATCTTGGACTTGAGGTCGTCCCGGAACCCCACGAGTTCATCGCGGGTGTCCTTGAGGATGTTGTAGATGGAGGTCGCCTCGGTCACGGCGTCCGCGAACTCTCCGACCGTCCTGTCGACGAACTCGCGGGTGACCGTGGCGTTCTCGCCCGCCCAGTTGGCCTTGTCAGCCTTGGCCTTGAGATCCTCGCGTGCCTGCTTCTCCAGGCTCTTGAGGTTGGTGATCACCGTGGACCAGTCGTTGATGTTCGTGTCGAGCGTCGCGAAATTCCCGTGGAGCAGCTCATCCATGTTCATCAGGACTGCTTCCTCTCGCTGAAGCCCTCGTCCAGCAGCGCGATACTGCTCACGGTGGTGACGGTGGAGCGTTCGTCGTCCTGGTGCGTCTTCTTGGTGAAACGCATGTGGTTGGAGATATGCCCACAGGCGTCCAGGAGCGAGGTGAGCTGGTTCTCCCACTTCTCCTGTACGTGGTGCAGACCGCCGCCGAGCGCGAAGCCCTGCGTCGAGAGGTCCTTGGCAGCGGTCTGGCTGCTGGACCAGGCGTCCCGCCCTGACCGCCCGAGCCCGTCGAAGAGTTCGTAGGCGCTGTTTCCCACCGCGGCCAGATCCGTCTGGTTGACCTTGAGGTCGCCCTGACCGCCCTGCCCGCCCGTGCCGCCGCCGTCCGCCGGATACTGGTTGAGCCTCATACGCGTGGACTGCTTCTCGGCCGCCGCGGCCTTGAGCTGTTCCCACTCGTCCCATGCCATGTGATGGGTTTCCTTTCCCCCGTGTGGTAAAGCTGAAAAACGGATCGTATGGCGACTGTGTGCGGTCGCCTACGCCTTCGGCATCAGCCCCGTCTGCACCAGCGGATTTCCGCGCCGCCGGGTCACGAAGACGCCCCGGCCCGTCGGCATCGGGCGAGGACGGGCGTTGCCGAAGATGGAGCCCTCGTTCGGGTCGCCGGAGAGGATCAGGCCCTGGGCGCCGAGCTCCTGGATGCGCTGGACGAACGGCTCGTACGTCGACCGGCTCGCCCCCGCCGTGTTGCGGGCGATGATGAAGCGGACGCCGACGTCGCGGGCGAAGGGGAGCAGCTCCGTGATGCCGGAGAGCGGGTTGCCGCTGGACGTCGAGACCAGGTCGAAGTCGTCGATGACGACGTACACGGTCGGCCCCTGCCACCAGCTGCGGTCCCGCAGCTCCTGCGCCGTGACGGTCTCCGACGGGGTACGTCGCCGCATCAGGTCGGCCAGCGCGTCCATGTGGTGGCCCATGTTGTTCGACATGGGGATGTACTCGGCCAGATGCGACGGCGGCGTCACATCCAGCAGGGCGCGCCGGTTGTCGATCACGAAGAGCTTGCAGACATCGCCGTCGTACCGCTCCGTCAGCTGCTTGATGAGCAGCCGCAGCAGGTTGGACTTGCCCGACTCGCTCTCGCCGTAGATCAGCAGGAACGGGTCCTGCTCGAAGTTGACGAAGACCGGCTCCAGGTTGTTCTCGTCGATACCGAACGCGATCCCGCGGTCCGGGTACGCCGCGCCGCCCGGCAGCTCCGCGGCCGGCAGTTCGCGCGGCAGCAGCCGTACGGCGGGGGCTCCCGGCGCCGTCCAGTGCCGGGACACCTCCTGGGACATGGCGGCCGTGGCCTCCGACAGATCACTGTCGGAGTGGATGCTGTCGATCCGCGGCACCGCGGCCATGAAGTGCAGCTTCTCCGGGGTCACCCCGCGTCCCGGCACGCCCGTCGGGACATTGACGGCGACCTTGCGGTCGATCTCGGAGTCCATCGTGTCGCCGAGCCGCAGCTCCAGGCGGTTCATCAGATGGTCCTTGAGATTGGCGCGGACCTCCATCGAACGCGACGCGGTGACGATCACATGGATGCCGTAACCGAGCCCCCGCGCCGCCATGTCGACGACGACCTGCTCCAGACCCTCGTAGTCCGTACGGAAGTTGCCCCACCCGTCGACCAGCAGGAACACATCGCCCCACGGCTGGTCCGCCACCGAGATCTCGCCGCGCGCCCGCAGCCTGCGGTACGTCGCGATGGAGTCGATGCCCGAGGAACGGAAGTACTCCTCGCGCCGGGACATGACGCCGTACACCTCGGCCACCGTGCGCCGCACCCGCTCGGGGTCGAGCCGCGAGGCCACCCCGCCGACATGCGGCAGTCCGGCGATCGACGACAGCCCGCCGCCACCGAAGTCCAGCCCGTAGAACTGCACCTCCTGCGCCGTGTGCGTCAGCGCGAAGGCCGCCACCAGCGTCCGCAGCAGGGTCGACTTCCCGGACTGCGGGCCTCCGACGATCTGCATATGGCCCGCCGCTCCGGAGAAGTCCCGGTACAGCGTGTCGCGGCGCTGCTCGAACGGCTTGTCGACCACGCCCAGCGGTACGACGAGCCGGCCCGCCCCCTCGAAACCGGGCTGCGTCAGCCCCCGTCCGGGCACCTCCGCGAGCCCCGGGAGCAGCTCGTCCATCGCCGGCGGGTTGTCCAGCGGCGGCAGCCACACCTGGTGGGCCTCCGCGCCGCGCCCTTCGAGCCGCCGCACGATCACATCCAGCACGGAGTCGGCCAGCGCGTCGTCCTCCGCCGCGGGCCCCTCCGGCACCCGGGGCGCGGCGGCCGGCTCGACGTACCGCAGCGGCACAGGAGCGGCCGTGAACGGTACGGGCCGACGGTCCACCGGAAGCGGCCCGCCCGCCCCCGCCGTCCGCTGCGGGCCCGCCCGGTAGACACCGGAGACGTACGCCGCCTTGAACCGGACCATCTCGTCCGTACCGAACTTCAGATAACCCGAACCGGGGACATTGGGCAGCTGGTACGCGTCGGGGACGCCGATGGCCGCACGCGACTCGGCCGCCGAGAACGTCCGCAGTCCGACCCGGTACGACAGATACGTCTCCAGACCGCGCAGCCGGCCCTCCTCCAGCCGCTGCGAGGCCAGCAGCAGATGCACCCCCAGCGACCGCCCGATCCGGCCGATCTGCACGAACATCTCGATGAAGTCCGGCATCGCGGTCAGGAGTTCACTGAACTCGTCGATCACCAGGACGAGCGAGGGGATCGGCTGGAGCGGAGCACCCGCCGCGCGCGCCTTCTCGTAGTCGTGGATGTTCGCGTAGTTCCCCGCGTCACGCAGCATCTCCTGGCGGCGGTTGAGCTCACCGCGGATGGAGTCGCCCATGCGGTCCACCAGCGTCAGATCGTCGGCCAGGTTGGTGATCACCGCGGCGACATGCGGCATCTGGGACATCCCCGCGAAGGTCGCGCCGCCCTTGAAGTCCGCCAGCACGAAGTTGAGCGTCTCCGACGAATGCGTGACGGCCAGCCCCAGCACCAGCGTGCGCAGCAGCTCCGACTTCCCGGAACCGGTCGCGCCGACACACAGCCCGTGCGGGCCCATGCCCTCCTGCGCGGCCTCCTTCAGGTCCAGCATCACCGGGGCGCCGTCCTCGCCGACACCGATCGGCACCCGCAGCCGCTCGGCCTGCGAACGGGGCCGCCAGGTACGGGCGACATCGACGGAGGCCGCGTCCCCCAGGTTCAGCAGGTCGGTGAAGTCCAGATTGGCGAGCAGCGGCTCGTCGTCGTCCCCGCCCGAGGCCACCGAGAGCGGCGCGAGCTGCCGGGCCAGCGCCTCGGCCGCCTCCGCGCTCATCAGGTCGGGCTCCCCGTCGTACACCAGCCCGTGCCCCGACTCCAGTTGCAGCGCGTCGGGACGGACCACCACCGACAGACCGCCGCGCGCCCCGGCGGCCTCGCCCGGTACGACCTCGATGACCGTCACGCCCTGCAGCCCCTCGGCGCCGGCGAACACCGACATCGGGGGTACGGAGCGACCGTCGAGCACGACGACGACATGCGGCTGGTCCAGCAGCGGATGGCCGGCGCCCTGGAACCGGGGGCGGCCCTCAAGACGGTCCCCGAGCAGCTCCTCCAGCTCCAGAATGTCGGTGGTGATCAGCCGCCGGCTGCCCGCCCCGTCGCCCGCGCCGCGCGCCTGCGCGTGCGGCAGCCACTTCGCCCACTCCCAGTGCGGCGCCGTCTCGCGCCCCGCGACCACCGCGACGACCAGGTCCTCGGGGGAGTGCAGGGAAGCCAGCGAGCCCACCATCGCGCGGGCCGTCGACCGTACGGACTCCGGCTCGCCGCTGACCGTCACGTGGTAGAAGGCGCGCAGCGAGACCGCCATGGGCAGCCCGTCGAGCGTGCTGTGCGCCGTGATGAACTGCTGCATCGCCCCCGCGGTGAGCGGCTCCAGCTCGTCCACCGGCGCGGTCTCCGGCGCGACGAGCGGCGTGGCGAGCTGCTGACTGCCCAGGCCGATCCGCACCTGCCCGAAGTCGTCGTCGGCCGCGCGCCGCTCCCACACCCGGCTGCCCTCGGCGACCAGCGCCCACAGCTGCTCGGGGGAGGGGTGCAGATAGAACTGCGCGTCGCGCTGGAGGTGCGCGGTCTTCAGTACGGCGCGCCTGGTCTGCGTCAGGTACTTGAGGTAGTCGCGCCGCATGTCCGCGAGTTGGCCCTGGCTGCCGCGCCGGTAGCGGACCAGCGTGGCGATGGCCATGGCGACCGTCGAGGCGATCATCACCATGCCCATGATGCGCATGATCGGGTTCGGTGTCATGAAGAAGAAGACGACGGAACCGCCCATGCCCAGCATCGGCAGCAGCTGCATCATCGCGCCCTCCTGCTGCCCGCGCGGCAGTTCGGGAGGGGGTTGCAACTGCACGTGCTCTCCGGGTACTTCGGCGGGGAGAGCCCGTGGTGGGCGCTTGACGACGATCTGGCTCACAGCTCACCCATTCCCTTGCCGGACGGAAATGTTCCTATCGGCGCCCCCGTGGCGACGGGTTCCGTCCGCGGGGAGGGATCCTACTTGCGCATGGGGAATGGGCGTGGCGGTAGGGTGACGCGACGCGTTTGCTCACCGATGAACTACCGCAAAACGGCGGGGCATCGGGGAAGCGGACGGGCGGGGGCACAGCACACACGGGTCACACCGGACACACCGGTCACACCGCTCATCACACCCCTGCCCTCTCCGCATCGCGCGCCGCACGAATGCGGAACCCACCAGCGCACGCAGGACCATCACGAGGGGAAACAGCAGGTGAGTATCACGGCGTCAGCGGCGGTCACCGGAGCCGGGCACGCGGGGCCGGCCGCCCCGTCCCGCGGCGGGACCGGATTCTGCCGGATCACGGTCGTCGCGCCGGACAGCCGCGTCGATGTGGCACTGCCGGAGGACATCCCCGTCGCCGACCTCTACCCGGAGATCCTCCGGCTGTCCGGACAGAGCCCCGCCGAGGGCGCCCCGGTCGGCTACCACCTGGTACGGCGCGACGGCACCGTCCTCGACAGCGCGCGCACCCTGGCCGCCCAGCGCATCCTCGACGGCGAACTGCTCTCACTGCGGCCCTTCGCCGAGTCGCTGCCCCCGGCCGTCTTCGACGACGTCTCCGACGCCGTCGCCTCCGCGGTGGCCCGCGACCGTACGCTCTGGACCGACACGCTGACACGCGGCGCCGGGCTCTTCGGCGGCTCCGTCCTGCTGACCCTCCTCGCCTTCGTGCTGTGGACCGCCGACCCCCGGCACGACATGCACGGCCTGCCGGGCATCCTGGCCGCCGTCACCGGCGTCCTGCTGCTGGCGGTCTCCGGCGTACGGGCCCGGGTCTACGACGACCGGGCCTCGTCCATCGCCCTCGGCATCGGCGCGCTCGCGAACGTCGCGGTGGCCGGTGCCGGCCTGCTGCCGCTGGCGGCGGGGGAGGGCATCGGCCGGCTCCAGGCGCTGCTGGCCTGCGTCGCGGTGCTGGTCGCCGCGGTCATCCTCACGATCACCGCACCCGGCGGGGACGGCCCCTTCGTCGCGTTCGTCTTCGCCGCCGCAGTCGGCGTCCTGGTGATCTTCGTGGCGATCCTGACCGGCCTTACGCCCGCCGAGACCGCCGCCGTGTGCGCCCCCCTCGCCGTCGGCGCCCTCGCCTTCCTGCCCGGCCTCTCCACCCGCTTCGCCCGCCTCCCCATCGGCTTCGAGCCCCCGCGCTCGGCCGTCACCGGGTACGGGAGTGACGAGCCCGCGCCCCAGGAGCCGATCGACGCCGAGCGCATCGCGGTCCGCGCCCGACGCGGCCACGAACTCCTGGTCGGCCTGGTCGGCGGCTGCGCGCTGGTGGCCGTCGGCGCCGCGGCGGTGCTCGGCTTCTCCGACGGGGTCTGGGGCCAGCTGCTCGCCCTCGCCACCGGCGTCGCCATGCTGATGCGCGCCTCCCTCTTCCGCTACACGGCGCAGGTCGGCTGTGCCCTGGCGGCCGGCCTCGGCGCGCTGGTGCTGCTCGTCCTCGGCCTCTGCCTCAACCCGCCCGCCGCCCTGATGCGGGGCGCGCTCAGGGGCGACGGCGCCGCGCTCGACATCCGTACGATCTGGCTCACCACCGCCGTCGCCGCTGTTGCCGCGCTGATCACGGCCATCGCGCTCATCGTCCCGCGCAAGGGCGTCACCCCCTTCTGGGGCCGCTTCCTGGAGATCGCGGAGGCGTTCGTCCTGCTCACGCTCGTACCGCTGTGCCTCGCGGTCTTCGACGTCTACCACTCGATCCGCGCGCTGACCTCCTGACGTACGGGACGGAGGCACGGGACGGACGCACGGGACCCCGGCGAACCCCGGCGAACCCCGGGAAAGCCCGACCGTACGGACTGGTACTCTGGGCGACGGCCGTTTGTGTACATGTACCGGGAATCCGTCAGGACCCCAGGACCCGCGCACAACGGACCCCGCCTCCCGAGTCACGGAAGCTCCCCAGAGTATTCGACCTGGGGCACTCGAAGGCCACGAAGACCCACGAGGAGTACGCGTGCCGCTCGACGCCGCTACGAAGAAGTCACTCATCACCGAGTTCGGCACCAAGGAGGGCGACACCGGCTCCCCCGAGGTCCAGGTCGCCATGCTGTCGCGCCGGATCTCGGACCTGACCGAGCACCTCAAGGTCCACAAGCACGACCACCACTCGCGTCGTGGCCTGCTGATCCTGGTCGGCCAGCGCCGCCGTCTGCTCCAGTACCTGGCCAAGAAGGACATCCAGCGCTTCCGCGCCCTGGTCGACCGCCTCGGCATCCGCCGCGGCGCCGCCGGCGGGGCCAAGTAAGACACCGTGAAGGGAGCGGTTCCCACTTCCAGGGGGCCGCTCCTTTTGCGTACGTACAGGCCGTTCGTACGGATCATTCGTACGGACACCACGTACGGACGTCACGTACGGAGCCGTACGTGATGCCGTCACGCGGCCAAGCTCAGTAATCTGGTGTACGAGCACCACCGAAGAGGAGGAGCGAACTCCACCGCCGCCGGTCCTCGGTAGTGGCGCCCGGAAAGGCGCGGCCCATGCCGCCGCCCCGGGAGCTTCGATCGAAGACCGGCCCGCACAGAGGAGCGCTTCTCCGCCACGTCCCCTGCCACACGGGCACCGGACGAAGACGAGGAGAAAACACTAGTGGAGAACGAGACCCACTACGCCGAGGCCGTTATCGACAACGGAACCTTCGGCACCCGCACCATCCGCTTCGAGACGGGCCGGCTGGCCAAGCAGGCCGCCGGATCCGCCGTGGCCTACCTGGACGACGACACCATGGTGCTGTCGGCCACCACCGCCTCCAAGAAGCCCAAGGACCAGCTCGACTTCTTCCCCCTCACGGTGGACGTCGAGGAGCGGCAGTACGCGGCCGGCAAGATCCCCGGCTCCTTCTTCCGCCGCGAGGGCCGGCCCTCCGAGGACGCGATCCTCACCTGCCGCCTCATCGACCGGCCGCTGCGCCCCTCCTTCAAGAAGGGCCTGCGCAACGAGATCCAGATCGTCGAGACGATCATGGCGCTCAACCCCGACCACCTGTACGACGTGGTCGCGATCAACGCCGCCTCCTGCTCCACGCAGCTGGCCGGCCTGCCCTTCTCCGGCCCCATCGGCGGCACCCGTGTCGCCCTGATCAAGGGCCAGTGGGTCGCCTTCCCGACGCACACCGAGCTCGAGGACGCCGTCTTCGACATGGTCGTCGCGGGCCGCGTCCTGGACGACGGCGACGTCGCGATCATGATGGTCGAGGCCGAGGCCACCACCAAGACCATCCAGCTGGTCGCCGACGGCGCCGAGGCCCCCACGGAGGAGGTCGTCGCCGCCGGTCTGGAAGCCGCGAAGCCCTTCATCAAGGCCCTCTGCAAGGCCCAGGCCGACCTCGCCGCCAAGGCCGCGCAGCCTGAATCGAAGAGGGCCACCGGCGAGTTCCCCGTCTTCCTCGACTACCAGGACGACGTCCTGGAGGCGCTGACCGCCGCCGTACGCGACGAGCTCGCCCAGGCGCTCACCATCGCGGGCAAGCAGGACCGCGAGGCCGAGCTGGACCGCGTCAAGGAACTCGCCGCCGAGAAGCTGCTCCCGCAGTTCGAAGGCCGCGAGAAGGAGATCTCCGGCGCCTACCGCGCGCTGACCAAGTCCCTGGTGCGCGAGCGCGTCATCAAGGACAAGGTCCGCATCGACGGCCGCGGCGTCACGGACATCCGTACGCTCGCCGCCGAGGTCGAGGCCATCCCGCGCGTGCACGGCTCCGCGCTGTTCGAGCGTGGCGAGACCCAGATCCTGGGCGTCACCACCCTCAACATGCTCCGCATGGAGCAGCAGCTGGACACCCTCTCCCCGGTGACCCGCAAGCGCTACATGCACAACTACAACTTCCCGCCCTACTCGGTCGGCGAGACCGGCCGCGTCGGCTCCCCGAAGCGCCGCGAGATCGGCCACGGAGCGCTCGCCGAGCGCGCCATCGTGCCCGTCCTGCCGACGCGCGAGGAGTTCCCCTACGCGATCCGCCAGGTCTCCGAGGCGCTGGGCTCCAACGGCTCGACGTCCATGGGCTCGGTCTGCGCCTCCACGATGTCGCTGCTGAACGCCGGTGTGCCGCTCAAGGCCCCCGTCGCCGGTATCGCCATGGGCCTGATCTCCCAGGAGATCGACGGCAAGACCCACTACGTCGCCCTCACCGACATCCTCGGTGCGGAGGACGCCTACGGCGACATGGACTTCAAGGTCGCCGGCACGAAGACGTTCGTCACCGCGCTCCAGCTCGACACCAAGCTCGACGGCATCCCCGCCTCGGTCCTGGCCGCCGCGCTGAAGCAGGCCCGCGACGCCCGCCTCCACATCCTCGATGTGATGAACGAGGCCATCGACGTCCCGGACGAGATGTCCCCGAACGCCCCGCGGATCATCACCGTCAAGATCCCCGTGGACAAGATCGGCGAGGTCATCGGCCCCAAGGGCAAGATGATCAACCAGATCCAGGAGGACACCGGCGCCGACATCACGATCGAGGACGACGGCACCATCTACATCGGTGCCGCCGACGGACCGGCCGCCGAGGCCGCCCGCGCCACGATCAACGCCATCGCCAACCCGACCATGCCGGAGGTCGGCGAGCGCTACCTGGGCACGGTCGTCAAGACGACCACCTTCGGCGCGTTCGTGTCGCTGCTCCCGGGCAAGGACGGACTGCTGCACATCTCGCAGATCCGCAAGCTCGCCGGCGGCAAGCGCGTCGAGAACGTCGAGGACGTCCTCGGCGTGGGCCAGAAGGTCCAGGTCGAGATCGCCGAGATCGACCAGCGCGGCAAGCTCTCCCTCATCCCCGTGATCGAGGGCGAAGAGGCCGACGCGCCCGAGGACACGAAGGACGAAGCAACCTCGTGACACCCAGCTCAAGGACGACGGCCCGCGCCTCTTCGGAGGCGCGGGCCGTCGCCCGTACCCAAACCCTCATCAAGGGCGAGAACGGGACCGGCACGGTCCGCCGCACGACCCTCCCCGGCGGCCTGCGCGTCGTCACCGAGTCCCTCCCGTCGGTACGGTCCGCGACCTTCGGCATCTGGGTACAGGTCGGCTCCCGGGACGAGACCCCGGCGCTCAACGGCGCCACCCACTACCTCGAACACCTCCTCTTCAAGGGCACGCGGCAGCGCAGCGCCCTCGACATCTCCTCCGCCATCGACGCGGTCGGCGGCGAGATGAACGCCTTCACGGCGAAGGAGTACACCTGCTACTACGCGCGGGTACTCGACACCGATCTGCCGCTCGCCATCGACATCGTCTGCGACATGCTCACCGGCTCGCTCATCGAAGCCGCCGACGTCGACGCGGAGCGCGGGGTCATCCTCGAAGAGATCGCCATGACCGAGGACGACCCGGGCGACTGCGTCCACGACCTCTTCGCGCAGACCATGTTCGGCGACAGCCCCCTCGGCCGGCCCGTCCTCGGCACCGTCGAGACCATCAACGACCTCGACCGCGACCGGATCGCCCGCTTCTACAAGAAGCACTACGACCCGACGCGCCTGGTCGTCGCCGCCGCCGGCAACATCGACCACGCCACCGTCGTACGCCAGGTCCGCAGGGCCTTCGACAAGGCCGGCGCGCTCTCCCGTACGGACGCCGTCCCCGTCGCACCCCGCGAGGGCAGCCGCTCCGTACGCGCCGCCGGCCGCGTCGAGCTGCTCAACCGCCGCACCGAGCAGGCCCATGTCGTCCTCGGCATGCCGGGCCTCTCCCGTACCGACGAGCGCCGCTGGGCCCTCGGCGTACTGAACACCGCGCTCGGCGGCGGCATGAGCTCCCGCCTCTTCCAGGAAGTACGCGAGAAGCGCGGCCTGGCCTACAGCGTCTACTCGTACACCTCGGGCTTCGCCGACTGCGGCCTCTTCGGCGTGTACGCGGGCTGCCGCCCCGGCCAGGTCCACGACGTGCTGCGGATCTGCCGCGACGAACTCGACCGCGCCGCCGCCGAGGGAATCAGCGACGACGAGATCGACCGCGCCATCGGCCAGCTCTCCGGCTCCACCGTCCTCGGTCTGGAGGACACCGGCTCGCTGATGAACCGGATCGGCAAGAGCGAACTGTGCTGGGGCACCCAGATGTCCGTGGACGAGATGCTGGCACGGATAGCCGCCGTCACCCCCGACGACGTACGCGCGGTCGCCCGCGATGTACTGGGACAGCGCCCCTCGCTGTCCGTCATCGGACCGCTCAAGGACAAGCAGGCCGCCCGTCTCGACGCGGCGGTCGCCTGAGAGACCCGGCCGCGAGACCGGGCCGTACCACCGAAGCCGAAGGAAACAGAGCAATGAGCAAGCTGCGCGTGGCCGTCGTCGGAGCCAAGGGCCGCATCGGCGCCGAGGCGGTACGGGCCGTCGAGGCCGCCGACGATCTGGAACTGGTCGCCGCCCTCGGCAGGGGCGACCGGCTGGAGACCCTCGTGGAGACCGGCACCCAGGTCGTGGTGGAGCTGACCACCCCGGCCTCGGTGATGGGCAACCTCGACTTCTGCGTCCGCCACGGCATCCACGCGGTCGTCGGCACCACCGGCTGGACCGACGAGCGCCTCGCGCAGCTGGGCACCTCGCTCGCCGCCTCCCCGGAGACCGGGGTGCTGATCGCGCCGAACTTCTCCATCGGCGCGGTCCTCACCATGAAGTTCGCCGAGACGGCCGCACGTTACTTCGAGTCCGTCGAGATCATCGAACTGCACCACCCCAACAAGGTCGACGCCCCGTCCGGCACCGCGCACCGCACCGCCCAGCTCGTCGCCGCCGCCCGGACGGACGCGGGCCTGCCCGCACAGCCCGACGCGACGGTCACCGAGCTGGCCGGCGCGCGCGGCGCCGACGTGGACGGCGTACGGGTGCACTCCGTACGGCTCCGGGGCCTCCTGGCCCACCAGGAGGTCGTCCTCGGCGCCGAGGGGGAGACCCTCACCGTGCGCCACGATTCCCTGCACCACAGCAGCTTCATGCCGGGCATCCTGCTCGGCGTGCGCCGCGTGGTGTCCACCCCCGGGCTCACCTTCGGCCTGGAAAACTTCCTCGACCTGGGCTGACCCCATGCGCGCAAAGATCACGTACTTCCTCACGGCCGCTGTCCTGGTCGTCTACTTCGTCCTGGTCGGCAGCCGCGGCGTGCTGCTCATCGAGCACGGCACGCTGCTCACCGTGACCTTCGGGGTCGCGGTCCTCGTCCTGCCACTGATCGGCCTCTGGTTCCTCTGGAAGAGCACCCAGTTCGTCACCCGGGCCAACCGGCTCGCGGCGGAGCTGGAGGCCGAAGGGGGCCTGCCCGTCGACGAACTGGTCCGCACCCCCGGCGGCCGGATCGACCGGGACTCCGCGGACGCCGTCTTCGCCGCGCGCCGGGCCGAGACGGAGGACTCGCCCGGCGACTGGCGCTGCTGGTTCCGGCTCGCCGTCGCCTACCAGGACGCCCGGGACACCCCGCGCGCCCGCAAGGCCATGCAGCGGGCCATCGCCCTCCACGACGGCAAGCCCGTAGCCGTCTGAGAACACGGAAAACACATGAGCGGGGTCCCACCTCAGGGAGGCGGGACCCCGCTCATGTGCGAAGGGATACGGCGGAACGGTCAGGGTCAGGGACGCCGGTACTCGTCGCCCCACGCCTCGACCGTGTCGGCGGCCCGGTCGAACGCCTCACTCCGCGACAGGAAGTCCGCGTTGTGATCGGTGAGCAGCGCGAGCGGCTCACCCTGCCGGCGTACGACGACGAGCGCCTGGCCCTGTACGGTGCGCGGCAGTCCGAGCCAGCGCACCGGCTGCTGGACGGTACGGACACCCACGGCCCGGTCCCACGCCACGGTGACGGTCATGAACAGCCGCACCCGGCGTACGCCGTGCCGGCTCACCCACGCCCCCATCCGCAGCATGCGCAGGGCGATCGCGATGGTCACCCCCGCGACCGCGAAGCAGGCCGCCGCGCCGGACAGAGCACCCGCCGCGGCGATGATCACCGTGGCGAGCAGTACGAACGAGGCCAGCAGGAGCAGCAGCGCGGACGCCACCACCCGCCACGGGCCAGGGCGGTACGGACGCCGCCAATGATCATGATCGTCGAAGGGCAGCGCGACATCATCGGTCGCGTCAAAAGCCCGGTCGGCCGTCAGGAAGGGCAGGGGCACGACTGATCCTCACTCACAAGCACGCTCGATTGCTGTGCCCGGTGAGGCTACCGATCACGCCCCCGTCCGGACCACCCGAGGGGGCCGGACGAGTCATCAGCGTCCCTGGGACGCCTCGGACTGCTGGGACTGACCGGACGAACCGGTCTCCAGCGCGGGCATCCCCAGCATGACGGCTCCGACGAGCCCGGCCGTGACGGTCAGGCCGATCAGCACCCGGCCCACGAGCTGGGAGGCGCTGGCGCGCTGTCTGGGAGGCGGGGTCACGTTACTGCGGAAGCTGTCGGCCTCGGCGACGAATGCGAACGGTACGGCCTCTCGCCGGCGGAACATGGGGCGGGTCTCCTCAAGGCGGTTACGGAATGCTGCTGGTGTGTCAGCCGCTGTTCAGTCAGACGAACACCAGCGCCATTTGGTGCCCGGATTCCGCGTATTTCCGCGCACGAACACCGTCCGCGGACGCCGCCGCCCGTCGCTGTCAGTGGCGAGCCGTAGAGTGGGCGCCGCCCGAGCGATGCGACTGGAAGGACCCCCGCCGGTGAGCGACACCCCCGCAGAGACCAAGCCGAGCTTCCGCAGCGATATCACCGTCGACCTGGTGAAACACACCGCGGGCGACTCCGACGTGCTGTGGGCCGCACGCGTCTCCACCGCAGGTGAGCAGTCCCTGGAAGAGATCACGAAGGACCCCGAGCGCTCAAAGGGACTCATCAACTACCTGATGCGGGACCGCCACGGCAGCCCCTTCGAGCACAACTCGATGACCTTCTTCGTCAGCGCGCCGATCTTCGTCTTCCGCGAGTTCATGCGCCACCGCGTGGGCTGGTGCGTCGCGGGTGACACGGAGATCACCCTGGAGAGCGAGTCGGGAAACCTCCGTCGCCGGACCATCGCGGATCTGTACCGGCTCTGGCATCTGGGCGTGGAGGACCGCCTGCCGCACTCGGCCGGGGGCGTCACCTGGCACGGCACGGCCGGAAAATGGATGGCACAGGTACGCAGGGGGGACAGGAACCACTACCTCGGGCTCTTCGAGAACAGGGAAGCCGCGGAATCCGCGGTGGTGGAGTTCCGCGAACTGCACCCGAGCACGCGGCTGCGGAAACTGGAGTCGGTCCGCCGCAACCATGTCCGCTGTTACGACGAAGAGACCCTGACGGCGAGCCGGGCCCGCATCACCGATGTCATCGAGTCGGGGGTGAAACCGCTGATCAAGATCATCACGGAGTCCGGCAAAGAGCTGCGCGCCACTGTGGATCATGCCGTGCTGACCCCTGACGGCTGGCGCAAGGCCGGTGAACTGGCTGTGGGAGACGCGGTCATGACGGCCGCCACCGCCCCCCGCCCCTCCGAGGCGCTCGTTCCGCCGAGTCTGCGCCGCGGCATCGGTGTCTGGACATCCATGCAGCGCGAGCGTCTCCTCAAGGAGGAGGACGCCTGCCATCTCTGCGGTGCCGAGTTCCCGCGCAGCGAGCTGGCTCTCGACCATGTGGTGCCGGTCGCCGGGGATCTCACCCGCGCGCTCGACGAGAGCAACCTTGCGCCCGTCTGCGCCGCGTGTCACGCGGCGAAGAGCGCCGAGGAGCAGGCACTGGCACGGCGGGAAGGGAAGGTCGCTGTTGCCCGCCCGGACCGGATCGTCTCCATCGCGGACGACGGCGAGGAGATGACCTACGACCTGTCGGTCGAAGGCCCGTGGCACAACTTCCTGGCCAACGGGATCGTCGTGCACAACTCGTACAACGAGGAGTCCGGGCGCTACCGGGAGCTGCTGCCCGTCTTCTACGTCCCGGGCGAGGACCGCAAGCTCGTGCAGCGGGGCCGGCCCGGCAAGTACGAGTTCGTGGCCGGTACGGACACCCAGCAGGAGATCACGGAGCGTGCGATGCACGACTCCTACGTTCAGGCGTACGAGGCGTACCAGGAGATGCTGGCGGCCGGTGTGGCCCGCGAGGTGGCCCGCGCGGTGCTGCCGGTCGGTCTGTTCTCGTCGATGTACGCGACGTGCAACGCGCGCTCGCTGATGCACTTCCTCGGCCTGCGCACCCAGCACGAACAGGCGAAGGTCCCGTCCTTCCCGCAGCGCGAGATCGAGATGGTCGGGGAGCGGATGGAGGAGCACTGGGCGAAGCTCATGCCCCTCACCCACGCCGCGTTCAACGCGAACGGACGTGTCGCCCCGTAACGGGTTTCGCGGAGGTGAGCGAGTACGGTCCCGGCCTGTTTTGGAGCCGTTCCGGCACCGTTTCTGACCGTTCCGGGGCACAGATGTACGGTCGACCAGGTGAAGTGTCCGTATTGCGGCGTTTCAAGAAGTTCATCTAGGCTGATCAAACGGACCCGGCACTGCTTGAACCCCCGAGCAGGCAGTGCCGGGCTCCTCTTGTCCCGTCCCCCAAGGGGACACGGCGAGCTGAGCAGCGAGTAGCGTGTTACCCATGGCTCCGATCTCCACTCCGCAGACCCCCTTCGGGCGGGTCCTCACCGCGATGGTCACGCCCTTCACGGCGGACGGCGCACTCGACCTCGACGGTGCCCAGCGTCTCGCCGTCCATCTGGTGGACGCAGGCAACGACGGCCTCGTCCTGAACGGCACCACCGGTGAGTCGCCGACCACCAGCGACGCGGAGAAGGACCAGCTCGTACGGGCGGTCCTGGAGGCCGTCGGTGACCGGGCCCATATCGTCGCCGGCGTCGGCACGAACGACACCCGGCACACTCTGGAGCTGGCCCGCGCCGCCGAAAGCGCCGGGGCGCACGGCCTGCTCGCGGTGACGCCGTACTACAGCAAGCCGCCGCAGGAGGGCCTCTTCCAGCACTTCTCGGCCATCGCCGACGCGACCGGGCTGCCGGTCATGCTCTACGACATCCCCGGACGCAGCGGTGTCCCCATCGACACCGAGACGATCGTCCGGCTGTCCGAGCACCCGCGTATCGTGGCCAACAAGGACGCCAAGGGCGACCTCGGCCGCGCCAGCTGGGCCATCGCCCGGTCCGGCCTCGCCTGGTACTCCGGCGACGACATGCTGAACCTTCCGCTGCTCTCCGTCGGCGCGGTCGGGTTCGTCTCCGTGGTCGGCCATGTGGTCACCCCGGAGCTGCGTGAGCTGCTGGACGCGCACCTCACCGGTGACGTGCAGAAGGCCACCGAGATCCACCAGAAGCTGCTGCCGGTCTTCACCGGCATGTTCCGCACCCAGGGCGTCATCACCACCAAGGCGGCCCTCGCTCTGCGGAATCTGCCCGCCGGGCCCCTGCGGCTGCCGCTCGTCGAGCTGTCGGCCCAGGAAACGGCCCAGCTCAAGATCGATCTGGCGGCCGGCGGGGTACAGCTCTGATCAACGACTTCACAACTGAATACGCGAAGACAGCAGTACATCGAGAAAAAGAGAAGCGGCCACCGGGAAACCGGCCCGCACGCACAGCCCACACAGACAACAGCAAGTGTACGAATGTCATGCGCGCCACGTGCCTCAGCGGTACGTGGCGCGTGTGGTGAGGAGAGTCTTTTGAGTCATCCGCATCCTGAACTCGGCGCCCCGCCGAAGCTGCCCAAGAATGGCCTGCGGGTCACTCCGCTGGGCGGCCTGGGCGAAATCGGCCGGAACATGACGGTCTTCGAGTACAACGGCCGTCTGCTCATCGTCGACTGCGGCGTCCTCTTCCCCGAGGAGGAGCAGCCCGGCATCGACCTGATCCTGCCGGACTTCACCACCATCCGGGACCGGCTGGACGACATCGACGGGGTCGTGCTCACCCACGGCCACGAGGACCACATCGGTGGCGTCCCCTACCTGCTCCGGCTGAAGCCGGACATCCCGCTGATCGGCTCCAAGCTGACCCTCGCGCTGATCGAGGCGAAGCTCCAGGAGCACCGCATCCGCCCGTACACCCTTGAGGTCACCGAGGGGCACCGCGAGCGCATCGGCCCGTTCGACTGCGAGTTCGTCGCGGTCAACCACTCCATCCCGGACGCCCTGGCCGTCGCCATCCGCACCCCCGCGGGCATGGTGGTCCACACGGGCGACTTCAAGATGGACCAGCTGCCGCTGGACCGCAGGCTCACGGACCTGCCCACCTTCGCCAGGCTCGGCGAGGAGGGCATCGACCTGCTGCTTTCGGACTCCACCAACGCGGAGGTCCCGGGCTTCGTCCCGCCGGAGAAGGACATCTCGAATGTCCTGCGCCAGGTCTTCGGGAGCGCGCAGAAGCGGATCATCGTGGCCAGCTTCGCCAGCCACGTCCACCGCATCCAGCAGATCCTGGACGCCGCCCACGAGTACGGTCGAAGGGTTGCCTTCGTCGGCCGCTCGATGGTCCGCAACATGGGCATCGCCCGTGACCTGGGCTATCTCCGGGTCCCGGCCGGTCTGGTCGTCGACGTCAAGACCCTCGACGACCTCCCGGACCACGAGGTCGTCCTCGTCTGCACCGGCTCGCAGGGCGAACCGATGGCCGCGCTCTCCCGCATGGCCAACCGCGACCACCAGATCCGGATCGTCCAGGGCGACACGGTGATCCTCGCGTCGTCCCTCATCCCGGGCAACGAGAACTCGGTTTACCGGGTGATCAACGGCCTGACCAGGTGGGGCGCGAACGTCATCCACAAGGGCAACGCCAAGGTCCATGTCTCGGGCCACGCCTCGGCCGGCGAGCTGCTGTACTTCTACAACATCTGCAAGCCGAAGAACCTGATGCCCGTCCACGGCGAGTGGCGCCACCTGCGCGCCAACGCCGAACTGGGCGCACTGACGGGGGTCCCCAAGGACCGCATCGTCATCGCGGAGGACGGCGTGGTGGTCGACCTTGTCGACGGCAAGGCCAGAATCGTGGGCAAGGTCCAGGCTGGCTATGTGTACGTGGACGGCCTCTCGGTCGGCGACGTCACCGAGACGCACCTCAAGGACCGCCGCATCCTCGGCGACGAGGGCATCATCTCCGTCTTCGTGGTGGTCGACTCCACCACCGGCAAGGTCGTGGGCGGCCCCCACTTCCAGGCGCGCGGCTCGGGCATCGAGGACTCTGCGTTCTCCGCCGTGCTGCCGAAGGTCGAGGAGGCCATCGGCAAGGCCGGCGCGGACGGCGTCGCGGAACCGCACCAGCTCCAGCAGCTCGTGCGCAGGACCGTCGGCAAGTGGGTCTCCGACACCTACCGCCGACGCCCGATGATCCTCCCGGTCGTCGTCGAGGTCTGACGGATCCGGCGCGGCATCAGGAGCGGGGGGCCTCGATTTGCTTCGAGGCCCCCCGCTCCAGTACGTTTACGGCTCCACATCGACGGGAACCCCGGGCCAAACGCGTGCCCGGAGCTGCTCGAAGAGGTGGGGGAACCGACTCGGATAACTCTGATAAAGTCGGAACCGCCGGAAAGGGAAACGCGAAAGCGAAGAACTGGAAAGCAAGCCCCCGCTCCGACGGGGAATCGGACACGAAAGAGTCTGATAGAGTCGGAAACGCAAGACGGAAACAAAAACAAAGAAACACCGAAGGGAATCGCCC